>JADLHE010000443.1 GCA_020848965.1 Saprospiraceae bacterium | reverse complement strand
TCGGTTTCGGCTGCTGTCTCATTGATGTTTTTGCCCGTGGCAAAACCCAATTGGCCGAGCCGCATGATAAGTCCTATTTTTTCTGAAACGTGGTAGGCGATGCCTGGCGAAACTGATAGGGCAAACTGGGTTGCCTTCCTTTTATTTTCACCGAAGTCGTAGCTATTTTCCTCTTTAAAAACCAAATAGTTTAAGGAAGGCTCGACGTAAAGGGAAACAATAGCCGATGGCTTGAAATAATATCTGGTAAACAGGTCGGCTGAGTACTTATTCGATTTGCTCACTACTGGCTGAGAATTCGAGGCTTTTGCAGCGCCATATCCCAACCTGAGTCCAATCAATACATTATTAGAGACTTTAACTGCCGTATAAGGGTTTATTTCGTAGCTCATGGTCTTATTATCGTAACTATCAAAAGGCAATGACTGGTTGTCTTCTAGTTTATATCCGTCCACGTAGCTATAATTGAATTGGCCGCCCAAAACATGTTTCAATCCAGTTTCTTGCGAAAAAAGTGGCGTAAAAAGTATCGAAAATAGGATTAAGATTATTGATTTTTCCATGAATTAAAATTTAAAAATTAAAGTTTAAACTCTGCACCGAAATTAAAGGTTTCAAAATTAAAGTCCAGCCCCACAAAATTGGAATTATTTTCAAAACCAGGATAACTGGCCCAATTGGTGCCAAAACCTGCATCCAATCGCCCAAAACGGGCTATTAAATTAATCCGCTTTGACAAAGAATAAATAGCTCCTGGGGCTACCATCATACTGTATTGACGGGCGCTCAATTTATAATCCGACCCTGGGAAAAAGAAATCATAAGCATTAGTCTGGTATTTATATTCCAGTGCAGGTTCAAGGAAAAAGATAATTTTCTTGAATGACTTAAAATAACGCCTGAAGAACAAACTAGCAAAATAAGTTCTATACTCAATTTCATACGAACTGCCCATTTTATCATACGGCGTTTTATATACATCCTGTACAAAGCCCCCACGCAACCCAATCAGCCATTTTTCATTAACCCTATACCCAAAATGTGGGCTAAAGGAAACTTGAGCGTTGTTGTGCTTTGATGTGGGTACAGCTAGTGAGTCGGTGATGTTCGAATTGTACTGGATAAGCCCAACCGACCCTCCCACCACGCCCCTACCCTGCCATTCTTGTGCTTTTGCGGCTATGCCGAACAGCAAACTGACCACGAATAATACTGTTCTCATTAGAAAGGATTTTGCATGTGAATTGGATGTGTTCTTGGATATTCGTTTGAAACGGCCAAGATAAAAGCAGATTGCGGTATTTCGCAAATTAACACAGCATCCTACTGCCATTTTGTCCGACTCCTTGCTTTGGAATGATTTTTCATGGGCAATCACCCACTAAACAAAACAGAAAGCCGGCATCAATCAACGCCCGGATATGTCCCAATTTATTTCAACCACCGCCCCGCAAAACCAAACCGACCACAGTTACCCGCAGGCACCAGCCCCACACCCCGATGCACTGTTGCTCGATGCGTATTCCCGCACCGTAGTTGGGGTTTCGCAGACGGTCAGCCCTTCTGTGGTGCAAATCAAAGTGGCCAAAAAAACCAACCAACAAGCCCCGCAAAGGCAGCAGCCCTTCGGCACGGGCAGCGGTTTCATCATTTCCACCGATGGCTTCATCGTCACGAACAGCCATGTTGTCAGTGGTGCCGAAAAAATTGAAGTGGTGCTGCAAGATGGTCGGGAGTACAACGGCAAGCTCGTGGGCGACGACCCCGCCACCGACCTTGCCCTCGTGCAAATCAACGGCGACGGCCTCCGTGCCGTGCGCTTTGGCGACAGCGAGGGGCTTCAAGTGGGCCAGTTGGCGGTGGCCATCGGCAATCCTTATGGCTTCCAATACTCGGTCACGGCGGGCGTCATCAGTGCTCTAGGCCGCACCTTGCGCAGCGAAAGCGGAAGGCTCATTGACGACGTCATACAAACCGACGCAGCGCTCAATCCCGGCAATTCCGGCGGCCCTTTGGTGGACAGCCAAGGCAGGGTCATCGGCGTAAACACGGCGGTCATACTGCCCGCACAGGGGCTTTGCTTTGCCGTTTCGAGCAGCTTGGCGCAGTACGTGGTGGGCAAACTCATCATAGAGGGCAAGGTGCGCCGTGGGTTCATCGGCATCAGCGGCCAGACGGTTCCCATCAATCCCCGCTCGGTGAGCCACCACCAATTGCCCAATAAAACCGGCATTTTGGTACAGGGCGTGGAGCCAACAGGCCCAGCCAGCGGCGGCCTTTTGGTCGGCGATATTGTCATCGGATTCAACAACCAGCCCGTACAGTCCATTGACGACCTGCACAAGCACCTCGACGAAACCTCCATCAACCGGATGATTGAACTTGCCGTGCTGCGCAATGGGCAAAAAACGGTGGTGGCAGTGCGGCCAAAGGAAATGAAGTAAATAGTTTTTCAGCTAATTCACCATCTTTGGCCCCACTATTTCATACAAACATGACCAATTTTCAGCTCAACGGCCACGATTTCATCGAACTCAACAAACTCCTCAAAGTCCTCAGCCTGACAGGCTCCGGCGGCGAGGCCAAGCAGTTTATCCGGGATGGCGAAGTCCAGGTGAACGGCGAGGTGGAAACCCAAGTTCGGAAGAAACTCCGGGCTGGCGACACGGTCAGTTTCGGCGACGAGACCATCGCAATAACGGCCTAACCGTCGCTACAAAAACTTCCGCACCCCGATATTGAACTCAATCGCCTCGGCTGCCCTGAAACGGTAGGCCCGGATGTTCACGCCAGCGAAGAAGTTGCGATAGAAATGGTATTTGAAGCCCAGCCGCTGCTCGAAGGCGGGGGATGAGCTTTTGAATTTCTTCTGCACGACCATGTAGCCAAGCGTGCCCACGATGGACAGTCGGTCAATGACCCGCTCGCCGCCGATGAACACAGACATCCCCAATTTATCCTGAATGGGAACGCCTTTTTTGGTGGGCGGGCCTGATTGCGCAAGCTCAAACTGGCCATTGCTGCCGTCATAAATAAAGTCCACGCCACCACCGAGCTGCATGCCTCGGCTTAGTTCAGAATTAGAGCCCAAGTGCAGGTTGGTCATGAGGTAGTTCATGCCATAGGTTTCATGAATTGGGTCGTTGTTGTCGCTGAAATCCAATTGGCGGCTGGAGACGGCCCAGAACGCCAAGAGTTCGTGCCTATGCTGGCAGTCGTTAAGCGGTGTTTTTACTTGCTCCGCAATGGGTTTTTCCAGATAAGACCGCAGGCTCACGGAATAGGACATTGCATTGAGGCCCTTTTGCGGCTCCCGCAAATTACCGTTAGAAAAATGCGTGAAACGGAAGCCCGGCTCCAAGAAAAGGTAGTCGTTGAGGCGCACGGCAAGGCCCAAACCCATTTCCACGAAGGAGTTCAGCCGTGTCCCAATAATGTCGTTGGGCAAAACGGCGTTTGGGTCAAAAGGCTTGTTGCCATAGGCCAGACCGAGGGCAAGCCTATTGGTGATTTCGAAGTTTTTGGAACTAAAAAAATTGCCGTCGAAAAAACCATAAAGCGAGAAAGGATGCCCAATCTCATTGCGGTGCATGACGCGCATGTACTGCGCCCCCATGCCAAAGCGTGGATACCTGTTAACCTCCTGCCAAGCTTGATGGCCGAGCATTTGCCAGCCATATTCCACCGAAAAAGCCTTGATGGCCTTGAAGGTGTAGCCCGCCTCGTTGATGTTCGTGAGCAGGTAGCGGTTTTGCTGCAAGATATTACCGTTCAGCACGGAAACCCGGAGCAGGCTTGCCCGGTCGTGGAGGCTGGAGTCCGGCAATTGGCCAAAAGCCAAATTGGCAGCAAAAAGAAGGAGCAGTGCGAGTGCCTGATTTTTAATTGTGAGAATTAGCGGTGTTTTTTTCATGACTGGAAGTTTTAGTCATCAGCAATTGAGATGTCCATTATTAAATGCACTCATCCAAGAAAACGATGCGTTAAAACACCTGCAAGCGTAAAATCGGAGGGGCGCAATGGCATTTGAGGTCAAAATATCTCCAAAATATACGCCCCTCCAAACCTCTCACTTTTGCCCATTAAATTGCTTGCGTTCACCGATAAAACGGGTTTCTAAAATCAACTAAGGGCATGATTATTTTCAATAGGGCCATTTTTGATGAAAATACCGACTTGATTTCATTCGACAGAAAAACAAACAGCCAATAACGCATTTTAACAAAATAAAAATATTATTTTTTGTCAATAATTGAGCAAAAAAACAGCCGACCTTTCATTATCTTTCGGCCTTTCATTTTTTCGTCAAAACAAAACCCTCCTCCTATGTCACCGATTGCTACCCACACCTGCTTTGGCAAGCCAGTTTTCGTACTGATGTGCATCGCCAGTTTGGCCTTTTTTGCACCAAAAGCCAATTCCCAATGCGATTTGCATGTTTCAATGGTGTTCCATCCGAATCCCTATTGCTACGGCGATGTAGTCCATTTTGAAGCGGTTGTGACCGGGGGCACGCAGCCTTATAGCTATGTATGGGGGCCTTGGCCGAACGGCAACCCCATCTGGAGCAAGGAAAGCTACCTCGACCTCACAATGGACACTATTTATTGGTTCAACGTATGGGTGACAGATGACAATGGCTGTACCGCCACAGCGCATTACAAAGCTTATCCCCCCTTGATGAACGTTGATGTTGACATTACGCTGAACGGCTGTACCGCCGCAGACCAATATGCCCTTTGGGTCAATCCCAATGCTCCAACTTATACCTACCAATGGTCGAACGGGGGCAACACGAACCCGATTTATGGAACACCGGGCAATACCTATACCGTGACCGTCACGAACCAAAATGGATGCTCGAAGGTGATTACTTCCGAAGAAGTGCCCCCCTATGTTTTGGCAGAGGCGGACGTATCTGGGCCAGACCATCTCTGCCCCAATGTGAACGCTGAAGTCTCCACCACCAGCTCTCCAGACTATTCCTATGCTTGGTCGAATGGAGGGACTGGCCCCAATAGCACCATCAACGGGCCGGGCACTTATTCCGTGACCGTCACCAATACCGAAAGTGGCTGCACCGAGGAAGATGAAATCGTGATTGCCCAGACCCCCGCCACGCCGGCCCAGTTCCAAGTGCCGCCAATGGCCTGCGCCAGCGGGAATTCCACGGTCTCTTTGCTCAACACCAGCGCCTATACCCAAATTGCATGGAGCAACGGCGACGCAGGCCCCACCGTGGAAGTGATACCACTGAACACCTATACCGTCACCCTGACGGAAGCCAACGGCTGCACCACGGTCGCCGATTTCACTTTGGATGAATATTATATGGAAACGCCCGTCATCCTTGGCCCAGCCGATATTTGCCTGGAACAGGAGACGGTGACGCTCCAAACCTCCCCAGCCTTTACCAGCTACATTTGGGACACCGGACAAACCACGCCTTCCATCGTCGTCACCGACGCCGGGACTTACAGCGTGACCGTCACGGATGTGCACGGCTGCATGGCCACGGTGCAGCAAACCGTGGCACAAGCCCCGATGCCTTACCCGACCATAGCGCCCGTGACTCCCTTCTGCAACGGCAGTTCACAAACCATCCAGGTGCAGGGCGGGCCTTTCGCCAGTTATGCTTGGTCAAATGGGGCCACCTCGCCCTCCATACAGGCCACTGCTGCTGGCACTTATACCGTCACCGTCAGCAATCAACAGCAATGCACGGCAACGGCCTCCGCCGTGGCTTCTACCGCTGGAGCTTCGCCCAATGCCCAAATCACCGCCTTGCCCACCAGTTGCAATGGAACGGCAACTTTAATGGCAACGGGCGGCGGCAGCTATCTTTGGTCAAATGGGGCCACCACACCGAGCATTACGACCACCTCAAGCGGCAGCTACACCGTGACCGTCACAAATAGCAGTGGTTGCACCGCAACAGCAAATGGCCAGGCGACCATCAACGCAGCGCCCACAGTCCAAATCAATGGCCCCACCGGGCTTTGCCCAGGCAGCACTGCCGATTTGGCCGCCACGGGCGGCTTTGCAAGCTACCTCTGGTCAAATGGCTCCACTTCGGCGAATATCTCCGTGAGCCAAGGTGACAACTATACCGTGACCGTCACAAATGCGGCAGGCTGCACCGCTACCGCCAGTTTCCCCGTCTTTTTTGCTGCGCAACCAACAGCCAATATCACTGGCCCGGCTTCGCTTTGCACCGGCTCGAATGGTACGCTCACAGTGGTCGGCAATTTCGCCACCTGCACTTGGACGACCGGAGCCACCCTGCCCGCCATCCCCATCACGCAGCCCGGGCTTTATGTCGTCACCGTCACCAATGCACAAGGTTGCACCGCCACCGCCCAGCAAGCCGTGACTTTTGGCAACAGCCTCGCCTTTGACATCGTACCGACACAGACAGGCTGCAACGGCTCGGCCACCCTTTCGGCGGGCATTGGGTTCAACAGCTACCTTTGGTCAAATGGGGCCACCACGCCCAGCATAACGGTATCGCAGGCAGGGCCGTACTCTGTCACGGTCACCGACCAGAGCGGCTGCTCCGGCAATGCCTCGGAGAGCGTCTCCTTCCCTGCCCCTCCGACCGTGTCCATCAATGGCCCAGCGGCAGTCTGCGAAGGCAGCCCAGCCAGTTTGGTAGCCAGTGGCAGCAATATCACAAATTACCTATGGAGCAACGGGCAGACCACCGCCAGCATATCCATCACACAATCAAGCACTTACGCAGTCACTGCCACCGACGCCAATGGCTGCACCGCTACGGCCAGCCAGCCATTTGCCGTTTTAGCTCCGCCAATGGTGGACATCACCGGGCCAAACTCCGTCTGCATCGGCAATTCGGCGACGCTCGCCCTTTCGGGCAATTTTGCGCAAGCAAACTGGAGCACACCTGCTGGGCCAAGCAGCCAAGCCAGTATCACCGCCACCCAGCCCGGCACCTACGCCGTCACCGTCACAGCCGCCAATGGTTGCTCCGCAACGGATGCCCAAACCCTGAGCGTCAGCAGCTCGCTCAGCCCAACCATTTCCAGCGACCTGCAAGCCTGTACGCCCGCTGGCACCTTGAACGCTGGGCCGGGCTACGCCAATTACCTTTGGTCGAATGGCGCAACGACACCCAGCATTAACGTAGCGCAAATTGGCAATTACAGCGTGACCGTCAGCGACGCCAGCGGCTGCACGGGCACGGCTACCGAGTCGGTGCCTGCACCCGTATTGCCGCAGGCTAGCATACAAGGCTCATCGAGCATTTGCACGGGCGGCAGTACGGTTTTTGCCGTATCCGGCAATTTCCCGCAAGTGGTTTGGTCAACGGGCGAAACCACCCCAAGCATCAACGTTGCGCAGCCCGGCAGCTATTCCGTCACGGCCACCGATGCCAATGGATGCACCGCCATTGCTTCGCAAAACCTAGTGGTCAGCACATCACTTTCGCCAGCCATTGCCAGCACGATGCAGCCCTGCGCCCCTGCTGGCACCCTTCACGCCGGGGCGGGCTTCGCCCATTATGCGTGGTCAAATGGCGCTACCACACCGAGCATTGACGTGGCGCAGGTGGGCACTTACAGCGTTACGGTAAGTGATGCCAGCGGCTGCACCGGCACGGCTTCAACGGCGGTGAACATGCCAGTACTGCCACAGGTTGCCATTCAGGGTTCGCCCAGTGTTTGTACGGGTGGCAGCACGGTATATACCGCCCTCGGCAGCTTCCCACAGGTGGCTTGGAGCAATGGTCAGGCAGGGCCGAGCATCACTGTTTCGCAGCCCGGCACTTATACCGTCACCGCCACGGATGCCAGCGGCTGCACTTCCGTTGCTTCGCAAAACCTGAGCATTGGCAGTTCGCTCACACCGGATATTGCGGCAGCAATGCAGCCCTGCCTTGGCACGGCCACGCTCCACGCTGGCGCTGGTTATGCTACTTATCATTGGTCGAATGGGGCTACCACGCCGAGCATTGATGTGGCGCAAGCCGCCAATTATTTCGTGACCGTCAGTGATGCCAGCGGCTGTACGGGCATTGCCTCGGAAGCAGTCACTATGCCAGCCCTACCAACGGTACAGGTGAGCGGGCCGGCTGCGGTTTGCGCTGGCACACAAGCCAGTCTTACGGTATCGGGCAGCTACAGCAGCATCCATTGGAGCAACGGGACGAACGCCCCAAGCATCGTGGTAACGCAGCCCGGCACCTACGCCGTCACTGTGACGGACGCCAATGGATGCACCGCTACCGACAGCCAACCCCTAGTAGTAAACCCAGTGCCAGCGCCCGATATTTTGCCCAATAATATCGGCTGCAATGGCACAGGGTCGCTCACGGCGGGCAGTGGCTTCGCCAGTTATTTATGGTCAAACGGGGCCACTACACCGAGCATCAATATTGCGCAAGCGCCCAATGGAGGAAGCAACAACTACAGCGTGACCGTCACGAATGCCAACGGCTGCTCAGGGCAAGACCAAATCAGCGTCACCTTCCCAGCACCACCGACGGCGGCCATCAGCGGGGCAAACCAGCTTTGTGAAGGCTATTCGGAAACGCTCACTGTGCCGGGCAATTTCGTGGCTTACGAGTGGAGCACTGGCGAGACGACGCCCAGCATCGCCATTGCCACAGGCGGCAATTACAGCGTGACCGTCACGGATGGCAACGGCTGCACCGACGAGGCAGCTTGGACCGTGACCGAATTGCCGACACAATACACCTCGCTTGAAAATTATTCCTGCAATATCGCCAATGTGGGCACCGAGACTACGACCCTCACCAGCCAATCGGGTTGCGACAGCGTGGTGACGACAACCACCCTTTTGAACCCGGCTTTGGTCGGCAGTCTCAGCCTATCGGCTTGTCCCGGCGAAACGGCCTCGTTCAATGGCGCTCCCATTTGGGCGGGCAGCTCGCAGGATTTTGTTTTCACGAGCAGCTCTGGCTGCGACTCGATACTGACCGTCACCGTGGCCGAATTGCCAGCTGTACACCTCGAATGGACGGCCACGCCCAGCTGCTGGAACGGCAGCAACGGTACGGTGGTTTTGGAAGGCAATGCGGGCACTCCACCCTATCGCTACGCAATGGATGGGGGCAGCTTGAAGTCCAGCCCAAGCTTCTTGGGGCTTTCGGCGGGCCAATATTCCGTTATGGTGCAGGATGGGAACGGCTGCAAAATGCAGATGCCCGTGAACGTACCTGCCACCCAACCGACCGTGATTGAACTGGGAGATGGCGTCATCCATTGCGGCGATGCCGCAGCCCTGCTGGAGCCGGAAGTCATCAGTGGCGACGAGGCGGCTATTCAGTGGCGCTGGTCGAACGGGCAGACGACCAAACAGGCAAGCATCGTGACGCCCGGTATGTACCACCTCACTGCCGACGATGGCTGCGAAGTACAGGATTTCCAAACATTGGTGATGCCGGGGTCGGACTGGGACCGGGGCTATTTCTACGTGCCGAACAGCTTCTCGCCCGATGGCAATGCTATCAACGACCATTTCATGGCCTTGGTGGGCGCTGACGTGGAAGTGCGCAAATTCGAGTTCATGGTCTTCGACCGCTGGGGGAACAGCATGTACACCACTTTTGACCATAAGAGCCTCGGATGGGACGGCCAGCACCGGGAAGCCACCATGAAACCCGCCGTCTTTGCATGGTACCTAAAAGCCATCGTGGTTGATTGCCGGGGCGAAGACAAGGAGATATTCATGGAGGGCGGTGTGACGGTGATGCGATAGGCTTTGGTTGTTGAGCCATTGAAAAGTGTTTTTCAATGGCTCAACATTTTCCTGCTGCGCCCACTTGCGCCAGCAACCACTCCTTCTCCCCTACCCCTTGTGCTGCCGCTATCTCCGAGCGCAGGGCTGTACGCTCCGTTTTATCGAAGGGATTGATTTCCAGTAATTTACGGGTAAAATAAATGGTGTTCAGGTAATTGTCACGATGGTAGCCGAGTTCTTTTTTGCGGCGTAAAAAAGTCTTGAAGGCAGCCAAATGTGCATCCAAAAGGTCAATTTCATCCAACTCGAAATAGATTTTCAGTTGCAGGGTCTTGGCAGCGAGGTTGAGCAGCAGGTCTTTGTACTCGGCTTTTTGAAGCAGGGGCAGGGCCGTGTCATATTGCTTGCGCTCGTAGGCCAAGCGGGCGAGGTTGAAGCTGAAGACGCTCTCCTGGTAGGCGGCGGCGAGTTTCTCCCGGTATTCGTGGATGAAGCGCTCCACCCAGTCGAACTCCCGCATGACGAGGCCACTGGTCACGGCGTTCTGGTAGGTGTAGCGGCTGAGTTCGCCGTCGGTTAGGAAATAGCCGAGGCGCAGACCGTTCTTGTAAAAATCGAACTGGTCGCCGAGGTAGGCCGGGTTGCCCGCATTATAGCGCCGAATGCAGAAATTGATGGCCAAGATGTAGAGGTCACGCACCTCCTCGGCCGGGAAGTGGCCGCCGTGTTGCAACACCAACGCCTTGAAGTGTTGGAAATGCTCCGGCACATCGGGGTTGGTGAGGGCATGGTAGCAATGGTAGTAAATGGCGATGGCGGGCGTTTCGAAGGCATGGCCTTGCTCCGCAAAGCGCAGGGCATCGTTGAGCAGGCCGAAGTCGTAACTGGTATTGGTGACGGCCTCGTGCGAGAGCAGGAAGCAGGCTTGCCAGAGCTTTCGGGTGAGGAAGGCCGTGTCCAGTTCATCCGAAAGTGCCTGCAATTGTTGGGCATCCACCTCCCGAAGGTCGTAGGCCATGCGGTATTTTTCGAGCGTTGCGAGGTACTTGTTTTGGTAAAAATCGGCATTGCGGAGCGGCTGCAATTCCAGTTGCTTCGCAAGGTCGGCGGCGGCCTGCTCGAAATGGAAGCTCAGTTTGCGCTTGCGCAACACCTGCCCAAGCTGCATGAGCGGCTGCACCTCGTCCGACAGAAAATCCTGTACGGCCAAAAACTGCCCCGCCAACTGGTACAACTGGCTCATGAGCATCCGAAGGCGGTGGTCATCGAAGGGGTCGTTGGGAAAAACGGCTGTGTAGGCGGCTTCCTTTACCGGCACGGGTTTCACGTTTTTCAGGTATTTTTCCAGCCAATCGTACAATAGCACCGTCTCGGCCCGCCGACTGAAATAGGGCGACTGAAGATAGCGCCGAAAGTCCCGCAACTCCAGCTTGGAAAAGCTGCGGAGGAGCTGCACGAGCCTTGATTTTTCCATGCTATGATTTTCAGGAACGAGTGAAAGATAACTTGTCACTTTGAGCGGCGTCTTTTTCCCGCTTTCTTCGTTGGCGAAAACCTTACAGAGCCCTGCTATGCTCGGCTTTCGCCGCCTTGCCATCGGAAAAAATACACTCGCTGAAACTTACAACTTATCTTTCGCACGTTCCTTTATGGTTTATTTGAAAGAAATTTCGGAGCAAATTCATTAATTTTTTAAAGACAAAAATACGTTTAAAAACACAGCAATATTTGATTAGTCTTCAATTTTATATAGCTATTTTTCAAAGACAAAACTGCTAAAATGTTTTTGTTCCCCAGCAGTGGTCGCCACACTTTTGTAGCGTCAAAAGAATCAAATGGCCAAGAGCGCCACCCAAACCCAAAAACCAGGCAACTAAACCCGACCCCAAAACGCTATACCCCGGCACCGAAGTCATTTGGTTCTTTTGACATTAAACCGTTGACCTTCAATCACTTAAAAATATCATTCCCATGTGTCCGAATCTACTTAAAAGCCTAAAAATGAAAATGAGCCTCGTGCTGCTGCTAGCCGTTGCTGCCCTGCAATGGGGTTGGTCGCAGCAGACTTATACCGTGTCCGGCATCGTCACCTTGGAAGATGGCACCCCCGTGCCGGGCGTAGAGGTACTTTCTGGCAATGCAAACGTTCCATCGGTGTTCACCAATTCCGATGGGTCTTACGAACTGGAGTTCCCAGCGGGGGGCGACGGGGTGGTTGCGCCCTTCAATGACAGCAACCCCATCAACGGTGTTTCCTCGTTTGACTTAGTGCTTATCTGGAAGCATATCGCAGGGATTACGCTGCTGGATTCTCCCTACAAAATCATCGCTGCCGATGTTGACCACTCCAATACCCTGAATCCTGCGGATACGTCCGTTTTGCGGTCGGTCATATTGGGCCTCTTACCCAATTTCCCGAACAACACCTCGTGGCGGTTCGTGGATGCCAACTATGCCTTCCCAAATCCCGGCAACCCATTCGAGGCAACCTTCCCTGAGTTTCTTAATGTCAACGCTATCAGCAGCGACATAACCGGTGTGGATTTCATCGCCGTCAAAGTGGGCGATGTGAATGCCACAAGTACGACTGGAGCATTCCTGAACTCATCCATCCGGGGCAATGTGTATTTCGACCAAGACGAGACCTGTACTCATACACCGGGGGACACGCCGCTGACCAATTGGAAGGTGGTCGCCACGGGCAACAATGGCACGTTCTACGGCAACACGCAAGCCAACGGGGACTACCTAATCTTCTTAACGCCCGGCACTTACGATGTCTCCATCGTGCAGGAGAACAGCCTTTGGGCACCTTGCACAGCCTCCGTGCCGAACATTGTAGCGGCGCTGCAAACCGCCACCACGGTGGATTTTGCGGAGCAAGCGGTTGAAAATTGCGCAGCGATGGAAGTGGAGCTTTCCACGTGGTTCCTTCGCCGTTGCTTCGCAAACAGCTACATGGTCAACTACTGCAACCAAGGCACCGAAACGGCAGCGGATGCCAGCGTGGAGGTGACGCTCGACCCCTATTTCATCAACGTGGGCAGCACCCTGCCTTGGGCCTCCGTCAATGGCAACGCCTACACCTTCAACGTGGGGGACGTGGAGCCGGGCGAGTGCGGGTATTTTTACATCCATTTTGAAGTGGATTGCAATGCAGAATTGGGCCAAACGCATTGCACGAGCGCCCATGTTTACCCCGATTCTTCTTGTGTTGAACCCAATGCGCTTTGGAGCGGTGCCGACCTCTTGGTATCGGGCGAGTGCGTGGGCGACGACGTGGTCTTCACCATCACCAACACGGGCGACGATATGACGGAACCCGTTGAATATGTGGTGATTGAAGACATCATGATTCAATTGACGGAGAGCCTACAGTTGCCTGCGGGCGGCTCGGAGACCGTCACAAGGACAGCCAACGGCGCTACTTGGCGCTTGGAAACCGAGGAGGCCGCCTACCACCCTTATGAGACCTTTGCCAGTGCAACCGTGGAGGGCTGCCCCGATGGGTTCAACCCGATGAGCTATGGCTTCTTCAATCTATTCCCAATGCCCGACGAGGCGCCTTTCGAGGACATTGACTGCCAGGACAATATCGGCAGCTACGACCCCAACGACAAAACGGGCTTCCCGCTCGGCGTGGGCGAGCAGCGCTTCATCGAGCTAGGCCAGCCCCTCGACTACCTCATCCGCTTCCAGAACACAGGCACCGATACGGCCTTCAACATCCTCGTGATTGATTCGCTGCCGCAAACAGTTGACCCAGCCTCCATCCATATTCTGGGCAGCAGCCACCCGATGAGCTTCGTGCTTGGCGACCGGGGCGTGGCAAGGTTCTATTTCAACAGCATCATGCTGCCGGACAGCAACGTGAATGAGGCGCTCTCGCATGGTTTCGTGAAGTTCAGCATCGCCCAAAAACCGGGGCTGCCGCTCGGCACCACCATCGAAAACAAAGCGGAAATCTATTTCGACTTCAATGAGGCCATCGTGACCAACCGCACGCTGCACACGCTCGGCGAGGACTTTTTGATGGAAGTTTCTGCTGCGCAAACTTTGGTGAAAGGCTTGGAAATGGAGGTGTTCCCCAACCCTACGCAGGCTATCGCCAATTTCCGGTTCAAAGGCCACGATTTGAAGGAGGGCCAACTCACCCTCTTCGACCAGTACGGCCAATCGGTCAGGCAAATGGCTTTCGTTGGCAATGCTTGCCAATTGGATGGTAGCGGGCTGGCCAGCGGGGTTTATTTCTTCAAGGTGGAAGATGCTGGGATGGGCATTGCCTCCGGCAAGTTGATAGTGAAATAACTGTTGATGATTATCCCATAAACAAGGAAAGCCGGGCATTGCAAAATGCTCGGCTTTCTTGTTTGAATGAACTACTTACTCATTTCTTTTTTTGCTTTTCCTCCAACTCCGGCAGCAGCTTCTTGTATGCCTCCACGTCCCAAACGATTTTCCAACGGGAAACATAATCCTTCAATGGGCCAAGTCCTACGCTTGCCCGGCGCTCGTCCACGTGGTCGGGGTCGTCGAGCGGCCGAACATAATGCTCATTGGTGGTTTGGTCCCGCCCGATTTGGCTCCCGTAAATTTGGCGTTTGCCTTGGCCCAGTGCAACCCGGTCTTCCAACAAAGCGAGGCTACTGGGGCTGGCATTGCCTTTTTGGGCGGCTTCTCGCATCATGGGGAGGTATTTTTCTTGGGTGGCTTGGTCGGAGTGTTGAATCACAAGGAACAGGGTCGAATTGCCTTGTAAACCAACGATGTCACGCCCCAGCCAGCCCCGTTCGTCGAGGATTTTTTTGACTTTTATCAAATTGATGGAGTCTTTCTCCCCGATGATTGCCCAATGTGCCTTCATCGCTTCCGACTCCCAGCCGTGCTGTTGGCTAATGCTATCTATCTGCTTGCGATAGTGCTGGTCTTCGTAATAAATACTATCAAGTATAGCCATCAATGGCTTATCAAAATTGGCTTCGGCCTTGTCTTTGTTGGCTTTTACGAGCGCCTTTATCTCTTCCCAGCGCTTATCGGCGTAAAGATTGGCAAAATCTGTATCGGTCGTAATGTCTTCATAATTGCTGTATCCCCCTTTGTTTACAGCCCTGTAAAGTTGGTAAAAGGCAGAGTCTGGCACATTGGCCAAGGCCCAACAGCAAGCAGCGTTGTAGCGGTCGATAATACTACCCTTATCTCCATTGGCGGCAAATATCTCCGAGTATTTCTTACCTGCTTGCAAGAACTCTTTTTTGAGATAGAGCGATGTAGCTTCGTCGGTAAGTGTTTTGCGATCTGGCTGGTTTTGTCCAAATCCGAAACAGGAAAGGAGCAGCACTACAGCTGTGGTCAAGAGAAATTTTTGCATGTTTTGAATTTTAATTGGTGAAAACAATGGTTGAAATTCCTGCGAAAAATAAACAACAAATCTTACCCAGCCAACCCTCTTTTAAGCAATTGTTTTTTTCTGGTTTGAAACCATGATTTGTACCCCATGAATGCCTGCCAAGTAGCAGCCTTTGCCCTTAAAGCAATATCCGCCCAAATACCTACCCAAATTCTTTACCTTTGTCAAAACGAAATACATCTTTCCATGATGAGCAGCGCACAAGGTGGAGGATTCTTGGGGCTGTTCCCCTTGGGCCCTTGCAAAAGCTACGCAAGCAACGAGGCCCTTTTTAAGGGGCTTGAGCGCTTGGACCATGCAGCTGTGCAATGCCTCATTTCCAAATCAAAAGGAGCCGTATCGAAACAGTTGGCACAGTTCAGGTTGCCAGCCGATTTGGTGGACGATGTATTGAGCGAGGCGATGGTCATCCTGCTCTCCAAAATCCAAAAAACCGAGTACCAGTACCAAGGCCATGCGCCCAGCAGCTTTTTCATCGAAATAGCCCGCCGGGTGGCACAGAACTACACTAGAACGAACAAAGGCCGGCGTTCGAACGCCCTCGACGAGCAGCACCACGAGATACAAGACGATGAGATTCAGGCGTATTTCGATAAAAAAGACAGGTTTGAAACGGTCGAACGGTTGCTGGTGCAAATGGGCAACCCCTGCAACGACCTCATCCGGCTGCGTTACCTCGACGGGTACAAGGACGAGGAAGTTATTGCACAGCGGCTAACGTCGTACACCTCGGTGGAATCCTTGAAAGTGAGCAGGAGCCAGTGCATGAAGCGTTTGCGGCAAATGGCAACACAAGCACTGAGCAGTGCCGGACTTTAGATAAGTAATTGGCTATCAAATATTTAGAACAACCAAACATGAGCGACGAAGTTGAAGCATACGTAAACGGGGAACTCAGCGAGGAGGCCCGGCAGGCATTCGAGCAGCCGCTACTGCTAGACGCAGCCCTGCGCTCGGAAGTGGAGCAGCAACGGCAGCTGGTGGAGTCGCTCGGTTACATCAAGCTAAAGCAAAATGTTAAGGCAGCGATACTGGACGTTGCGACGCAGCAAGCGCAAAAACGCAAGGCAGTGTTGCTGGTGTCCGCAATTGGCATCTGTATTTTAGCATTGCTCGTTTGGTATTTCACTGGGCCAGCCGAACCCGCTCTGGAGCATACCGTGCCACCACAAAGCCAACCTGAAAACAGCCAACAAAGCCAACCTTTAGAGACAGAAGAAGCCCCACAGCCCACATCGCAGCCCGCCAACACGACCAAACGGCCACCCATTGCGCAGCAACCAAACCAGCCAACCGCTGCACCAGACCGCTACCGTGGCGACGACAACCTAGAGGCCATTGACTCCAGTTACCTTGGCCAGTACCAATTGGCCATGCGGAATTTCCCGCCTACCCTGCCATCGGGCGGCAGCTTTGCGAAAGAGAGCCAATTATTGCAAAAAGCAGATTACAAAACTGCGCTAAAACTGCTCTCAAAGCGGGAAGCTCTGTCGGCCTCCAATGATACCGTTCAGTACCTCACCGCTGTTGCTCTTTTATATAGCGGCAAACCATCGGCAGCTTCACAGCGCCTCTTCCTACTCAATAGCCCCGGCAATGCCTTCCAGCAGGAATCACAAGGGCTGCTGGGCCTCAGCTACCTCTTACAAGGCAGGGACGATGCCGCCCGGCAGGTGTTTGAAATGATTGGCAAAGACCGCAAGCACGCTCGACAGGAGGCGGCACTATCGCTGCTTGATTCGCTGGAATAAGGTTCAAATTAAGTTTTAAAAAAAAGTTTTCCCTCCTCTTTACCTTTTTCAAGGCCAGCTACATTAAGGGGTATATGCGGATGATTCCGTGGTTTTAAACCTGAAAAACGAGGAACCATTTTAGGCATATCCCTACATATGTTGGGAGTGCAAACCATGTCCATTTGACTGGCAAACCTTTATTTAATACCAAACCTATCAAGGTTTATGATATTAAAAAAGCAATGCCACTACTGACAACAACCCATTATTAAGGAGTCTCTCGAAAATCCGAAAAAGAGTAGAGCACGGAAGCCGAAAAGTGTATAGAGTAGGCAAAAAAGCGAAATTTCCGAATAATGAAAACCATCAATTTTTTCCATCAAACACCAAGTTTTGCTAAATTGGCAATACTGCTTTTAATTGCAAATGTACTTATTACCACTGGCTGTGACAATGATTGCTCGGATGACGGCTTCCACGATGAAACTTTTGGGCGAACCGCTTGGGCAAGCACCTTGGAAGCATTGATTCCTATGGGCAGCATTCGGCTCAACAATTTCAATACCGCTCCAGATGGCACTCCGATTGGCGGCGAGTTTTGCAATTTTGCTGCACCCGAAGGCTGCGTAAATGAGCAGAACTCCAATTCAGGCAATTTCTGCCAAGGTGCTGAATTCCAGTTCAAACGTCCCTGTGATTCTCATATTGATTTTGTCATTGGCCGGAGGCAATTCGATTTAAATGTACCACGTGTAGGCCCAGATTCAAGGTATAAGATTTACATCAATGATATTAATTCCACTAACCTTTCAGCGGGTTCTCAGGATAGGTTTCTGCGTTTCAGTGTTGATTTCGAAAGCGACGGCAGAGAAATTAGGGCAAATTGCTATAATAATTTCTTCTGTTTTGCGGGTGTCCCAGAATTTGAATTGAACAACCTGCACATTGATATCCTCTTAGGAATTACCGCCGAAAACAATGCCATCACCTACGACGATGTGCAGGTAGTAGTAACGGCTGATTTGCAAAATGCTGGCCTTTGCCAAGACAACCTTTTTGCTGCCTTTTGCGGCGACACCCACGAAATTATCTTTTCCAATTTAAGGGACCAAATCACCAACCAGATGAATGACCCAAGCATCAAGGATTTTATTAGTAACTCAATTACCAATTATGTCAGGGCGCAACTCTCATTGGGCACCAGAATAATTAGGCGTGCTACCATTTTGGGAGAAAGCCTGATTTTGAACATTGAATGCTAATGCCTTCCATTCAAAAGCTGTCATTTTCTGACTCTTCACAGCCAATAAAACATTTTCTGACCATAAAATGGGGAAAAACCTTGAACCCCCAACCCAAAAAAGTAAAGGCGTAATGCTGAATGCGTTAATGTAGGCAAATCATTTTAATTTTAACCTTATGAATTCAGGAATTGAAGTATTCTTCACTAAAGTCAACCAGCCTTGGTCAAATGAACAACCTGGGTCCTCAACCCATTGGGTAAATGTTTATAGCCCTGATGGCGTTGAAAAAGTTGGCGTTTCGGCCCCAAATGGCTACGCATCCATTGACCTTCCCCCAGGCAGGTATTTGGTGACAGGTACTACGAATGGTATTTATGTGAATTTTGATTCAAACGAGACCATCGTAAATGTGGGATGTGGCCAGCGGGTATGCGTAACCGTTATCCCGAAATCTTTGCACTCCTGTATTTGGTGGACTAGGGCTGCCCTCCAGTTGATTAACGAGTACCCCAATTTAGCGCCTGCAGTAGCCAAGCATGCCGCAGGTGCCATTGAAATGCTCAACACGGTGGAAAAGATGATACCTGAGGCACATCATCAATTGCCTTTCTTGCCAAAAGGACTTGATGCGTTGCGAAAAGGGCTAAAAAACCCAAAGAAATAGGGTTATCTTAGCTTTCATCATCAACATCCTCCCCATTACATTTCCCGAAGCGAATGAAATATCGCTTCGGGGATTTTTATTTTATATGCTCACCTATTAAATTAATGGCAGACTATGCCATCATAAATAATCGCATTTTAAACTGATGTCAAATAAAGTTGCAACACCGTCGATTGTCAATTTTTAATGATTTTAATGACTAATGACCTCAATGGCCATTGACTTTAATGACGTTCATCTATACACCTTATTAAACCTAGGTGCTACTGCGAAAGAAGCCACACCATTGCCACAAAATTTTGGACATGGCTTCTGGGCAGCATCCCTCCTCACCACCCCGCCAATGTCAGCCCCGCCCAAAAAAAGGGATGGAGGAACTGTGGTTCGTCTTGGTGTGCATCCAAGTAAGCGAGCTTCGTCAGCCGAAGTGCCTCCGCCTTTGTTTTGCCGACATTCAATTCGTGGTAAAAGCCCACCATCACCTCCCTCGTGGCCGAGTCGGGCAGGCGCCACAGGCTCATCACTACCGAAGGCACCCCGGCCAACATGAACGAGCGGGCAAGGTTGTACACACCCTCGCCCCGTTGCTGGCGGCCTACGCCCGTGTTACAAGCACTGAGCACGGCCAAATCGGCCCGCAGTGAGAGGTTGCCCAGCTCGCTGGCAAAGAGCAGGTAGTCCATTTCCTTATCGCCCGGTTGCTGTGTAAAGACAAACCTAGCCAACAGGGGGTTCTTCCGGTCGGTCAATGCGTGCATGGCGAGGTGAAGGTTGCGGTACCGGCCCGCATTTTCCAAGAAGGCGGCCTTGGTAGCCAGTTCTCCGGAGTAGTTGTCTCCACCAGTAATGGCCTGTATTTGGCGAACCTCCTCCCTTGCACCGGGTAGGTCGTACAAGCCCTCACGCCACATTGGGCGCTCGAGGAGGCTGTCTTGAGGATTAAAAATGCTATCGCCCCGCACCGAGGCGAGGGCATCGCCATATTTTGGTGCAAAGCCAGCAAACGGCTCAGGCGCCTGCAAATGCTTGCCCTTTCCTGCCTGCCATTTTGCTAATGTGACGGAAGGAAGGCTCGATACTGACTTCGTTTTCAACAAAAAAGCCAAGTCCGCAAAGCCCTGCCCTACCTTGGCCGGTTGCTCCAACAATACCTCGAAGGGCAGGTAAGACAGCGCCCCATCCGGCACCACGACCAGGTTCGTTATGCCAGCGCCCAGCTTGGCCAGCTCTGGGCCGAGCAAAATGCGGTACAGCGAATGGGCATGCTCCTTAAACACTTCCTTAGCGGCTGGCGATTGGTCTTCGCTGCCGAGGAAGGCAGCTATCCCTTCCGTTTCAAAGAAAAAATCAATGGAAATCGGTGTGGTGCGCCAGGTCATTTGGCCCGAAGGGTCGAAAAAAAAGATATTCAGCAGCGAATCGTTGAGCAAGAAGCTGGCCAATGCCCGACCAGGCTGGAGCAGCAATGGCACGTCGAAAACAGTGGCAAAATCAACGCCACGGCGCAGGGCAGCATACTGTGGGTACGCAGTGCGCAGTGTATCCTGCAATGCGGCATTTTGTTGTTTGAGGAGGAACAGCGTATTTTCCAGCACCTCCAATTCGTTGTTCTTGCCCTTCTTTCTGGTGGCGGCAATTTCCAGTTCGTACCATGTCATACGGGAACGAAGCTCCCGCTCCCGCAAGCGCTGTGCCTCAGGGAGGGTGGCAGCGGCGGTCGAGGCGGCAAGGCTTCCTAACAGCAGTCCGCCCCTTGCCTGTTCGCTCAGGTAGAAGGCTTGGGCAGCATAACGGGCATCGCCCGATTGGTCGTAGCGCAGACGGGCAATGCCTATGGCCCGCTCTAACCGCTCCCTACCCTCAGCAATGAGCATCAGGCTGGACGCCTCGTATTGATAGGTTTCCCGGAGCTTGGCCTCGGCGACAGGTATGAGGGTGTAACAGGCAAGGCTTTCGTCGAGACGGCCCATCTTCTCTAGCACGACAGCCTTTTGCTCCAAGGCTTCGAAGAGGGTGTTTTCGGGATAAAAAGATTCAGGGTCGGGGTTTTCGTCGGCGCTGGGGTGGAAGTCAGGCAATAGGCATTGGAAGGCCAATTGGGTTTGTTGGAGGGCTTCGGAATGCCGACCCATGTCCAACAACAGGCTACTGGCATTTAGGAATGCCTTGGCAAGCTCCCGCCCACTGCGTTCGCCAGACTGACTTTCGAGGCGGGGAGCGATGCTTTGTTGTACGAAATCAAGGGCGGTTTCATGCTGCCCCATCTTTTGGTAAATTGCGCCCATCTTTCGTAGCCACTCAGCCTTTCTGCGAAGGTAGTTTTTAGAAGTCCCCTTGGCTTGTATGCTGTCCAATTGGACAGCTGCCTTTTCCATATTGAGCAATGCCTGCTCAGGGTTGTCTTTCTCGAGCCAGTATGAAGCCAACTTGTCCAAAGCCAACATCCTTGTTTGTGCATTACTATTGGGCAATGCCAATGCCTCATCGAGCACCGCCTTTGCTGAATCGAGCGAGCCTTCTTCGAAGTAAACGATGGAGACATCGGTCAGAGCGGCCTTCATTTCTGGGAGGCCGTGTACCTCACCGTAACGGATTGCCTTTTTCAGCAAGGCCTTTGCCCTGCCGTAGTCACCGAGACGGGTATAAGCATTGCCCAATTGAAGATAGACGAACTTGGCGATGTCGTCATCCTGTTCATGTAGGTCTGCTTGGAATATTTTATAGGCCCGTTCATAATAATACCTGGCCGATTGGTAATCGCTCAGGTATATTTGATAGACGAAGCCGATATAAAGCAGGTAATTGCAAAGGCCAGCATGCTCTTTTTTGGTCTTGGGTTGTCGAGGCAATGCTGCCAGTCCCGCCTCCAGCGAGTCCAACAATATGATGGGCTTGTTTTGGTTTGCAAAGCCAGCATAAACACTGCGATAGCTGCTCAATGCACGATAAGGCAGGTCAAGCAGCAAAAATTGGCCAAGGGCTTGGCGGTGGAACAGTGCGGCGCTGTCCATTTTGCTCTCTTTGAGCATCCTTGTGGCGCTCCTCACCCACTCCTCTGCTTGCAAGGAATCAGATTGGGCAAGGAGCGCCCATGGGAAAAAGCAAAGGGTAAACAACAGTTTTTTTTTCATCAACGAGGGGGCAATTGTGGCCGTTTGTATCTTCTCCTACGAAGCCAGCGGAAAAGTAATATTAAAGCCAAGATGGCAGCAATGGAAATCACAATATAGACGCCTGGTGATGGAGATGGTGATGGAATATCGCAATTAAAACGCTCAACACAAAAATTAAAAGGTTCATGCTCAGCATAGCAGTCACTTCCACAATCACGGGCACCACTAAACTCAACTGTTGCACCCAATATTTTCAGCATCAATGAGTCCTTATTACACATACTTCCAGATGAGGCCTTGACTGAAAATTCAACCCATCCGAAATTGTTATGCGGCAGGCTTGGGTCAGCACCCGGAGGAATACTAGGTATTATCAAGCTTTCAGAGAAAGACCATTCATTGCTGCTACTTCCTACATATGGAATACTTCTTGGCTCTCTGTGAGGCGCTTCAGAAGTAGAGAGTACTGTCAATCCTGGCAGTAGTCTCCCATTTGTCAACTCTTTTATAGTAATTTTTTGGCCACGGTTTTCAGCAGAAACAGTATTGTACATGGTTAAGCGAAAGGTAATGGTCTTTTCGCCGTTTTCGTCTGTGCAAATTTTCATGACTTCTAGGCGGTTGGGGTCGTGTTCCATGACCATTAAAGGTTCGTCCTTAGCAATACCTGTTAAATAGATGTTTTCGGAATTACTGGTTCCAATAATATAATCATTGTTCGAGGAAGCATACTGACTTGCCAAGGACGCTTCTTTACCAACAAGAATAGTTTTTGCATTCCCAATTAAAACAGCCAAGACCGGAATTTTCTGGTCCATCAATGGATGTGTACTTGCAGCACTTGTAAGGCTGGTGG
>JADLHE010000442.1 GCA_020848965.1 Saprospiraceae bacterium | reverse complement strand
TTTAACAGACGGAACCCGTGTTCAACAAAGCTTGGCTGGTGGCAAAGTTTGAAGAACTGAGCAATCAATACCACTGAACACCCAGCGAGGGCGAAAAACCCAAAACCTGGTGAAAGCTGCCCGACATGTCTGCTTGAAGGTTGTCGCCGAACCGATACCCCACCCCGAAAAACAAGGCGGATGGCTCCGTGGCAAAACCCGCCCTAAGGTTTAGCACGGAAACGGGTCTGTAGTTGATGCCACTTTTCCACCGAATGGCTTGGTCGAGGTCTTTTTCCACTTCGGAACAGATTAAAAGCTTTTCAGAAACAGTCCAAGCTAGGCCAAGCCTGAGTACAGTTGGCAGGCTCTCGCCAGCAGCCAGCTCAATATTTGCGGGATTTTGAAGGTGCGCCCCGACGAGCAAGGTCTTTGAAATATTCGCTTGCGCCCCTATTTCCAAGCTGACCAAGCCATTGCTGCCATAATCAGGGATACGAGTCTGCAAATAGTAAAACTGGGCGCCAACCGATAGAGTTTTCCAGAGTTTTCGGGCGTAGGAAAGCCCTAGTTTTTGCCGTCTAAATGCCTCATAACCAAAACTTTGCGCAGCAAATCCAAAGACGCCCGAACGGGTTGGTAAGGTCACCCCCACGGAAGCAGAACGAAGCTCCGAAAGCAAAAACCGCTGCTCTACAGCTGCCACGACGGCCAGCTTGTTAACACCGACCATGCCCGCTTGATTGGTGAAAATCGAAACGGGGCTTTGCAGGCCAACCGTTGCATGGCCAAGGCCAGCGCTAATTGGTGATACAATTCCCAACTGGGCAACCGACTTTGCAAGGAAGAAAAAGATGAAGGCTGTAAGGCAGCAATGTTTCATGCGCCAAAGTTAACTTTGCCGCCTTATCAAACAAGAACAAATCGTGAAACCATATTTGATTGGCATAACTGGCGGCAGCGGAAGTGGCAAAACTTCCTTCATCAAAGAATTGCGGAAGGCTTTCCCTGCTGAAAAATTGTGCATCCTTTCGCAGGATGATTATTACTTCCCCCGTGAGCAGCAGTCGGTGGACGAGCTGGGCGTGAAGAACTTCGATTTGCCCTCGTCTATCGACAAAAAGTCATTCAAACAGGATTTGGAAAAGTTGATGGCAGGGCAGGACATCCAAAAACTGGAATACACTTTCAACAATGAAAAGGCCACGCCTGAAATGCTGACCTTTAAATCTGCACCCGTCATCATCGTCGAGGGTATTTTCGTTTTCCATTTCAAGAAAATAAGAAGGATGCTCGACCTGAAGGTATTCCTACATGCCAAGGAAAACTTAAAGGTTATCCGCCGGATAAAAAGGGACCAAATTGAACGTAACTACCCGATTGAAGACGTGCTCTACCGCTACGAAAAGCACGTGCTGCCAACTTTTGAGCGGTATATCGAACCCTATATGAACGATGCCGACCTCATCATCAACAACAACAGCAATTTCTCAGCGGGCTTGGAGGTGGTGAAAGGGTTTATTGCCAGTAAATTGGCTTGAGCCTTCATTTTCAAGAATGGCTTGGGCTGCTGTTCAATTGCAGGCAAGCCGCTATTTTTTCCAAGAGTTCATCAGGGCTAAAAGGCTTGCCAACGTGGTCGTTCATGCCAAACAAGAACGCCTTTTCTTTCTCGGTAAGGTAAGCGGAAGAAGTTAGCGCAATGATTGGCAGCTTCCTCAAGGCACGGTTTGCATGATTCCTGATTTCGGTGGTAGCCCGATAACCGTCCATCACGGGCATTTGGATGTCCATCAACACGAGGTCGAATCTACCATGTTCCAGTTTATCCAAGGCAACTGCACCATTGTCGGCAGTAACGATGGTCATCCCATATTTGCGCAGCATTTTTGAGACAATCACTTGGTTGATTTTATTGTCTTCCACCAATAAAATCACGTTGCCACTCAATACACTGCGGTCGAATGTATCGCTGGGATGCATATCAGCAGTATGTGCGCTCAACTTTCGGAACGGCAGCAAAACCGTAAACTTTGTGGCCTCCCCGAATACATTCTCCACCATCAGCCTGCCGTGTTGCAGTTCGACCATTTTCTTGGTCATTGCCAGGCTCAGCGTCCAGTTCTCGAAATTATCGTTCCACGCATCATTGATTGCAGCCTCGGCATCGTAGTTTATGAGCTTCCGCTCCACGCCACCGTCCGTCGTTTCCACAATCAATTTCAAGATGATTTCCTTTTCATTTTCAGCCTCAAACAACAGTGCCATTTGAATAAGTCCTGAATCGGTGGTCTCGCAGCAGTTTTGGAAAAGGTTGAAAAGTATTTGGTGGAAACGGGCTTCGTTGCCCATAAGCTTTTCTGGAATCTGCGCATCAATCGAATGGTGAAGCAGCAGGTTTTTCTCCATTGCCTTTGCTTCGAAGCCCTTGAACAAGCGTTCGGAAAGTGCCAAAATATCGAAGGCCCTTTGCTGGCCATCCAGTTTGCCGACTTCGATTTTGGAGAAATCCAGCACGTCGTTGATGAAAACGACCAATTCGTTGGCGCTGAACTGCAAAGTGCGCAATTGCTCCGCTTGGTCGGGTCGGGGATTGTTCTCCAGCAGCAGGTGCAACAAGCCTGTGATGGCATTCAGCGGCGTCCGCATCTCATGGCTGATGGTGGCCAAGAACTTGTCCTTTGCGTAGGAGGTTTTCTCCATGCTCTCCCGCTCTCCCATCTCGTTTACCAATTGCCGGTTGAGCAGGTTCAAGCTGGTGTTTTTCAGGTCTTGTTCCTTCATCAACTCTTCTATTGCATATTGTTGCCGCTGGTTTTCGGCTATTTGGTTTTTCAGTTCTAGGTTGTCCTTCTGCTTTTTCTTGTAAAGCACCGAAACGAAAGCTGCCAACACTCCTGCAAAGCCAATCAGGAAAAACAAGATGCCCCTGACCCGCTTATTGTGGACTTGGTGCTTTTTCAGCTGCGCAATTTCCTTGGTTTCGCCTTCCGATAGTTGCTTGAAAATTGCATTTGCCGTCCTGAAATGCTGATTGGCCAATTGGTGGTCATTGTTGCTCAGCGCCAATTCTCCAAGATTGGCATGGGTTTCCGCCAAGGCCGAACTGTCTTGCAGGCGTTGCGACAATTGAAGTG
>JADLHE010000441.1 GCA_020848965.1 Saprospiraceae bacterium | reverse complement strand
TCTATATCCTTCAGGATTTTGGAGGCGGTGAACCGTTGGGGTTTGCCCTCCTTCAGGTAATGTATATCGGTGGTGGTACCGTCGGCTTCGCAAAAAAGGATGTCTTTGCTGCGGATAACGACATTGCCTTTTCTTGCATCCGGCAAAACGAGTGCGTGCTCGTCAGTACCAGCCGCATTGACCTCCTCTTTTTCCCTGATTTTTTCTTCCGCTTTTTGAACGGCTAGGCTAAGCTCGTTGACACTGTATGGTTTCACCAAGTACCCCCAAGGCTGTGCATCGTTGATGGCCTTGATGGCGTATTTTGGGTAGGCGGTGACAAAAATGACCCCAAAAGTTCTATTGGTGCATTTTTCCAAAAAGTCGAAGCCGCTGCCAAATGGGGGCATTTCGACATCCAAAAACACCAAGGCTGGCTGGTGCAGAGCGGCTTTTTGAAGGGCCTCTTCAACAGACGTTGCGTAGGCTACGACGTCGATTTGTGGGAAGTAACTGCCCAACATACCCCGCAGGGTGTTGATGGCACTTTCTTCGTCGTCAATGATGAGGGTGTTGATTTTTTTCATGATAAAAGCATGTGATGGTTAGGTGTAAATGCTGTTGATAGCTTTAGTTTCAGTCTTGTTTGCCATTTTTAAGCGCTTTGTCCTGAGGTTTAAAGGAAATGGTGACTTGCGTCCCGTGTTGTTCGCTACCAGAGCTTCCCAAGTCAAGGATTTCCAATTGGATATCGTTGTGATAGAGTTGATTGAGCGTCACTATCTTTTTTTCGAGCAATAGAATACCTTTCGATACTCGTTTTGACTTATTTGCTGTGGCTTTTTTGGTACGAGATGCCTCAATTCCAACCCCATTGTCGGTAACTGAGGTTGCGAGCCGCCCGCCTGAATATTTGAATTGGATGATGACATGTGAATTCCCAACGGGGGACAACCCATGAATGGTGGCATTCTCAAGTACTGGCTGAACGAGCATGGCCGGGAAAAGCACTTTTTCAGGCACTTCTTCTGCACCGTCGATGCTGTAGGTAAACCGTGTCCCGAAGCGCAATTTGATCATCTCTAGGTAATCCTTTATGTAGCTCAATTCATCATTGAACGGAATGAAATCGGTTTCTGAAAAGTACATGGTCCTTCGGAGCAAGTCGGAGAAAATGGCGATGTACTCGCTGGCCTTCACGGGGTCGGGTGGGTAGAAGAACTGCTGGATGGCGTTAATGCTATTCCCCACGAAATGGGGGTTCATTTGTGCACGGATGGCTTGTAGTTGCAATTCGGAGTTGTCGTTCCGCAAGATTTGGTAGTGCTCACGAGCTTTTAGTAGCCGCCACAACATGGAAAGGAGTAGGGCAGCTACAAGCAACCAAAGCCATATTGTTTGCCACCAATGTGGCAACACGGTAATGATTACGCTATCGGGTATTTTACTGACGACATTTCCTGGCAACATGGCAGTTGCTGTGACCAAATACCTCCCAGGCTCCACATTTACCCCAAAATTGCGTACCGGGCCATCATTGATATCAATCTCCGGCTGACCGAAGAGCCAATTGAACAGGTTGGAGAAGGTCCAGTGTTTGACGGAGAGTAGTTTCTCACGAACCTCAATGGCAAAGCGCAGATTGCCTTTGCTGCGAAAATGTAGCCCTGCAAGTTCAACTTCTAGCATGGTTATGCTTGGGGGTAGGGTGAATTCTTCGGTTTCAGCCGATTTCCAGAGGTGGATTTTTTTAGCGTCGAGCGAATATTGCAAGCCGGAAATGAGCGTGGTAAAATCGCCCTGTTCTTGTTGCCCTTTTAGCAAGAGCTTGGACAGGCCCGTTACAGTGGCAGCCCAAATGGTATCGCCCAGTACGGTGACCCCGTTCACGTCATTGTTGGCAAGGCCATTGGATTGGTCGAAATGGGCGGTTTCCCATTGCTCCGTTATGGAATAAACGCCGTTGTTCGTTGCGAGCCAGACGTTATTCTTTTTGTCCACAAAAATGGATTGGATATTTTCGATGGGCGATTCCAATTGATCATTGGCAACGACAACCTGGGTCACGTTGCCGTCTTTCACGCCAAGTTTCAATAGGCCAAACTCTTGGGTTACGACCCAAAGGCCGCCTTTTCCATCTTTTTTGATGTCAATTACCCTGCTGGAAAGTTGGGGAAATTGCTTGTGCCATGCGTCGGAGAATCCATCTTTTTCGGATGTCAACCCTTCGAGACCGCCGGCCCAGATATTGCCATTGGAATCCTCTTCTAAAGCCATGACCCTTTTCTTCAAGACAACCTCCATATCCTCCGAATGTCTATCCATTTTGACTAGGTAGTGCGAAGTGCCGACCCAAATTTCCGAATCGGTAACGGTAGCCGTCTTGTACGCTCCTATCATCTTCTGGGGAATCAGGACCCCATCCTTCCTCGTGTAAATGGCTTTGTCGGAAACTGCCAGAAAGTTTCCATCTTGCAATGGGCTTATTTTTCGGATGCGCCCATATCCTTTGAAGGACGGCAAAGAAATGGTCTGCCATCCTGTTGTTTTGTTCTTTAAGTAAATATTGCCAATATTGTCACCGACGACCACGGTTCCTTCGCCGAATACATCTACTGCTGTGATATTGCTGGACAGGAAGGGGCAACCTTTGCCGCTTTTATAGGTTTGTGCAGCGTTGTTGGGCAGTATGTATATGCCGTCGTCTAGCGTGGTGAAAATGATATTGCCTTCATTGTCTTCTAAAACATTTGATATTTTCTTGTCAGGCAAAAACACCTTGGAAGGCACCAGCTTCGTGCTTTTTTGGTCAAAATAAACAACGCCCCCATCGCTAAGCACCGTCCAAAACCTACCCGATTTATCGCCAAATACCAAATTGGCAGACATGCCCATTAACCTGTCTAATTCTTTAAACCCTTTTTCTGGTGTGTATTCGATGAGCAGAAGCCCTTCTTTAAGCGCATATAATGATCGGTTAAATGCTTTATCCATAAAGATAAACCGGCATTTTGTGCTCATGTCGTCGTCGTTCAAAAGAAGCTTTTCGTTGAACCCGCCCATGAACCTTAACGAGTCGAAAAAAGGAGGCGGGATATAATATTTCTCATGTTTGTTGGCATTCCCGCTTAACTTGGTAATGGCCCAAAACGAAAGGGAATAAACATCGCCACCAAACATTGCGAAATCCCTGACCGGGTATTTAGGCTCATTTTTTTTGACTTTGTTGTCATCAATACAATCAATTTCCCTTGCGCCCGCACTTATCCAGATACGTCCTTTGTCGTCTTCAAGAAAATTCGTGGCCGTATTGATGCCAATTGTCTTGAGCAAGGGGTCATGGCTTGTATTGAACACCTTATCATCTTTCAGATAAACGGGCGTCTTGCCGAAGCAGGAAACCCAAAGGCGTTGTTTGCTATCCTCATAAATGCTGACAACCTCGTTGTCGGGCAGGCCATCCTTGATGCCAATCACCTTAAACCTGGTGCCGTCGAACCTTGCAAGCCCATTCGCTGTGCCAAACCAAATGAAGCCCTTGCTGTCTTGAAAAGCGTAATACACCATTGCGCTCGGCAGCCCGTCCCCTACCCCGTAATGCAGGTAGGCTGGTTCTTGTGCACAGGCACAACGGCCAAAGCACAGAAAGAAAACGAATATGGGAAAGGCTTTTTTCAAACTTCACGCTTTGTTTTGAACCTT
>JADLHE010000440.1 GCA_020848965.1 Saprospiraceae bacterium | reverse complement strand
ATATTGCGGATCAATGCGCTGCTGCTCAGAAGCGGATAATTGTTGTTTTTACTGCAATCTGCCATAAGTGAGAACTATTAAGAATTGAATAGGTGAAAGAATCAGACAAAAAGCGGTTTTTGCGCAAATAAGTTGGTAGCATTTCCACATACAATTTCAATACTGGGGCTTTGATAAGGCGGCATCAACAAAATTACATCCTGCATGAACTGGTAATATTTTTTATTGTAAAGACCACCATTCCACACATGTTTGATGCTATTGGTCAAAAAACCATTAATGTCGTTTTCGTAGGAGACTTGGTTGGGCTGGCAGGCTTTTAACCAAACAATATTGGCACTTGGAGCCGAGGAAGACAGCATTGCTAAACTTTTGCTATCATAAAAATCTTTATTGGCTAGATAAACCGTATCTATTATACCTTTTTGTAACACCCGAGGGTTTGCTTTTTGTTCAGTCGAAATTGTTTTTAAGTCAAAATTATTGGAACAATCAGAAACAATGAGCACATCAACGCCCGACTGAATCATGTTGAGGCTGGCAATTATTTCCGAATGCAAGATTTGAGCATCAAACAAACACCAGGTAGGGCTATGGATTTGAGTGCCAACTCCTGCAAAATTTGCGATATTGCCTCCGTAACCTGAGAAGTAAATCAACAGAAAGTCGCCAAGATTTAAATTTTTGGCAGTTTTAGCAATATTGGACAATACTTGCTGCCTAGTTGCCTCCTCATTTTGAATGGTTTTCACTTCCATTCCACCGAGTTTGGCCATCATTTCAAAGTCCGCAATATCTCTTTCGATACTGCTCGAATAGGGCAAAGAAGATCCATAGTGCGTTGCACTCAATGTGCTCGCACCAATAAGCACCGCCAAACCGCGTTTTTGCTTTAGTTCCTTCTTTATTTTCATTTTATAAAAAATAGCGGGGCCTTCCGTTTTAATGGAAAGCTCCCGATATTTTGTCGCCACCTTGTTAGAAGTGGCGTTGTTGATTAGAGGAGTTGGAGTTTGGGGTTTGGGCTTTGGAGATGTTCAGGATGAACGATTGCAGTCATTTGGTCAGGCTTGGTTTAGAAGAGCATGGTTTCAAGGACTAAAAAAGCTGGAAGTATCATTAGTTTTTTTTTGATGATGCAAAGTTAAGGGCCACGTACGCCGTAGCAAGTCTAAGTTTGTTGATTATTAAAATCCTGAACTTCTAATTGTTTCAAAAAAAATCACTAAATCCTAATGACAATTCTTCAAGAAAGCGTATTTTTAAGCAAAATTTAGAAACAACAGTAGTAATCTTATCCCACTAAATTAAATTCCTATGGCTTCTCCCTCAGAGCTTTTTGACTTAATAAAAATGCTTTCCAAGGCAGAAAAACGGTATTTTTCCCTCTATGCCCAGTTCCAAGACGGTGCAAAGTCCTATATGACTTTGCTCAAAGAGATTGATTCCTTGGAAGTTTATGACGAGGCGGTACTCAAGCAAAAACTGGCTACAAAAAACTACAATACCAGTCATTTGGCAGTCGCCAAGGTGCAATTGTCCAAACTGATCATGAAGTCGTTGAGGGCATTCCATGAATCCAACACGCCTGAGCAAAAAGTGCTTGCCCAAATGGCAGAAGCCGATATTTTACGAAAAAAAGGGCTTTACAACCTGACCATGAAACAGCTTGAGCGGGCCAAATCAGCCGCTGCCGAGCTTGAAATGAACAACTACGTCCTGCAAATTCTAAATAAACAGATAGCCTTGGGAGTATCTTCTTTTGAGAAGAACTGGAATGAGAAGTTGAACATTTTTTTTGAAGAAGTTGAAACGTTGGGGAGCATCGTTCAAAAGGAGACAGAATTGAAATTGCTCACCGACAGGTTGCTCCACCTCTTCCAAACAAAGCCATTAAAACATCCTTCTACTATTGAAAGCCTAAAGCAATTTGAACAACATCCCATGTTGGCTGACATAGCAGATAGCGATTCCTTTTTCTCAAAAATCTATTATTTCTTCTCTCATGCCATCATCAAGCATGCAAAAGGCGACTTCGCAGCTGCCAATCCCAACTATTTCAAGATTCTTGAACTTTGGGATAGAAACTCCAGCCTAAAGATAATCCACAGAAGGCTCTACAAATCGCATATTGCCAATTACCTGAACAGCTGCCACCTGCTCGGCAAGTATGACGACTTTGATTTTTGGTTGGAAAAATTCACCAAAGTACCTGACTTGAACTACGATGAAGAGGCGGGCAGCTTTAAGGATTTTTACCATATTAAATTACTTTACCTACTGAACACCTATCAATTTGAAGCAGCTTTGAAGATAACGAAAGATGTTGCACAAGGCTTGGGAAAATACAAACAACGACTTACCAAATCAAGGGAGACAGTACTGCGGTTCAATATTTTCCTTACCTATTTTATCAATGAAAAATTTTCAGATTCATTGGACTGGCTCCAAACCATGGAACTTGATGTTAAAATAGATGCCAGAGCAGATGCACGTGCCTTGGCTCGTATCATGCAGGTAATCGTGCATTCAGAACTGGGGCATACCCGTATCTTGGACTCCCTGCGTACTTCAGTTTACAGAAAGCTGAAAAAAGACGAGCAACTGCACGAATTCGAACGAACGATACTGAATCATGTAAGGCAAATGGAGGCAGTAACCAGCAAGAAAGAGCAACGCCAGCTTTGGGGTGCTTTGGTGGAAAACCTAACCGGGTTGGATGAAAAATATGGCAGAGGCAAAATCTTCGGCTTGGATGAAATCACAGGTTGGGCCGAAAGTCGTTACCTGGGCAAACCATATATGCAAGTATTAAAAGATAAAAAACTTCAGTAAAAACTATATTTGCTATTCATTCAAAACAAAACAAGCATGAACGCAAAGAATTGGCGCATAAAACTCTCCCTTTTCCTCAATTATTTTGTTTTCGCCATCTTGTTGAACAGCGTTGGCACCGTCATCTTACAGGTACAGAACAATTATGGCGTGAGCGAATCTTCGGCGAGCGTACTGGAGGGGTTCAAAGACCTCAGTATTGCCTTCGTCTCTTTTCTTGTAGCAAGTTACATCACCCGAATTGGCTATAAAAAAGCCATGCTCATTGCCTTGGGCATCGTCACGGCAGCCTGTCTGCTCATGCCCAATATTGGCGGCTTTGCGATGAGCAAACTGTTATTTGCTGCGGTGGGCACTTCCTTCGCCCTTATCAAAGTGAGCGTTTATGCCACCATTGGCCTTATCACGGAAGACAAAAAGGAGCATGTAAGCTTCATGAGCTTCATCGAGTCGTTTTTCATGGTGGGCATACTTTGCGGCTATTTTATTTTCAGCGCTTTCGTGGACGACGCCAACCCCAAAAGCACGGCTTGGCTACAGGTCTATTACCTGCTGGCGGGCATTTCCTTCATCGCTTTTTTGCTGCTTTGGAGCACCCCATTGGATGAATCAGCAGTGAAGACCGAGCAGGGGAAGCCCATCCTGAAAGACTTTGAGGAGATGTTGGGCCTGCTGGCGCAATCGCTGGTGCTGGTCTTCATTGTCAGTGCGTTTTTTTATGTACTGATAGAGCAGAGCATCATGAGTTGGCTGCCCACCTTCAATAATAAAGTATTGAAACTGCCCACAGCGCTCAGTATCCAAATGGCCAGCATCTTAGCGGCGTCCACGGCCATTGGGCGGTTCGCTGCGGGGGTGGTGCTCCGCAAAGTGGATTGGTACATCGTACTTACAGGCTGCTTGGTGGCAGCAGCGGCGTTGGTTTTGGTGGCCATCCCTTTGGCCGAGGGAGTGGACGGCAGCATGGTCACTGGCTGGGGCGATGCCCCATTAGCTGCCTTCGTTTTTCCATTGATTGGCCTGTTTCTGGCCCCTATTTACCCAGCCATCAACAGTGCCATTTTAAGCGCATTGCCCGCCAGGACACATGCCCCCATGTCAGGGCTTATCGTCGTATTTTCAGCCCTAGGCGGCACGACAGGCTCCATCATCACAGGCACTATTTTCGAGCATTTTGGCGGCCAAAAAGCCTTTTATTTCTCTTTGATTCCAATTACCGTTTTGGCCACAAGCTTGTTCATTTTCAATAAACTACAAAAGAAAGCCCTACAAGAGATATGAGGAAATAGGGATGAGGGATGAACCCGTGCGTCCCCCCATCCCTCCTGCCTCATCCCTCATCCCTACGAAAATGCACTATATCCACGAACTTGGCCCCCTCTTCCACGATGTGCAAATGGCGCAGGTTTTTCCCGATGGAAAGACTTTCCCCGATTGTTTGCCAAAGGCAAACCTCCAAACCATTGCGGAGCAATATGAAATACAAAAAACGGAACCCGGCTTCGACCTAAAGGCTTTCGTGGCTGCTCATTTCAGCCTACCTCCGGTGGTCGGCAGCGATTTTGTGAGAGATACTTCCAGAACGCCAGCACAGCACGTGGAAGCGCTGTGGGACGTGCTCACCCGCCTGCCAGATGCCGAGCCGTCTGCCCAGTCTTCGCTGCTTCCACTGCCAAACCCGTATGTGGTGCCGGGCGGTCGCTTCCGGGAGGTATATTACTGGGACAGCTATTTCACCATGCTCGGCCTACGGGTGCAGGGGCGCTGGGATTTGATTGAAAACATGGTGGACAATTTCGCCCATTTGTTGAACACCTACGGTTTTGTGCCGAACGGCAATCGGAGCTATTACCTGGGCCGTTCGCAGCCGCCTTTTTTTTCGTTGATGGTGCGGTTGCTGGCAGAACATCTTGGGGATAGGGCCTACCTGCGTTACCTGCCCGCCATTGCCAACGACTATAAGTTTTGGATGAAAGGGCTGGAATTTATCAAACAAGACAGCAGGGCCGTGGAGCGGCTGGTGGGGCTTGGTGGCAACCATGTGCTGAACCGCCATTGGGATGCTTTTGACACTCCCCGGCCAGAGTCGTATCGGGAAGATGTGGAACTTTCGCTGACCTCCATGCAGCCCTCGCCTCAACTCTACCGCAACATCCGGGCGGCAGCAGAATCGGGCTGGGACTTCAGCAGCCGCTGGTTTGGCGACCGCACGGGGTTTGCCAGCATCTGCACCACGGACATTGTGCCCATTGACCTCAACTGCCTGCTGTGGCACCTCGAAGACACCATTGTTCATGCCTGCGATGCGCTGGGCCGAGCCTCCGAAGCCGAGATCTTGAGCAAGGCCACCCGTGACCGTCAGGCCGCAATCCTTCAATTTTGTTGGGATGAAACGGATGGGTTCTTCTTCGACTACAATTTCAAGTTGATGGAGCGTACCAACCACCGCACATTGGCCGCCATGTACCCGCTTTTCTTCAAATTGGCTACACAAAAACAAGCCGACTCGGTCGCTGAAATCCTCGAAAATGACTTCCTAAAGCCCGGCGGCCTCGCCACTACCCTACTCGAAACCGGACAGCAATGGGACGCCCCCAACGGCTGGGCGCCACTGCAATGGATTTCCTATATCGGCCTGAAAAACTACGGACACGACCGCCTCGCAGCAGAAGTTCGCAGCCGTTGGCTGAATACCGTGGAAAGCGTCTATCGGAAAACGGGGAAAATGACCGAAAAATACAATGTCTTACATGATGCCACGAACGCTGGCGGTGGTGAATACGAAAACCAAGACGGCTTCGGCTGGACGAATGGAGTCTATTTAGGGATGAGGGATGAGGGATGAGGGGTGCCATAACGTGCTTCACCCCTCATCCTTCTATTTAGCCACCATTCACTATCGCCAACTTCCCATCACTGCTGGCCGCCAATCGGGTGATATTCGTAATGCCCTGCTTTTTCAGGTCGGCGATTTCCTGCCAAGTCTTGCTTTTCACGGGATGGTAGCGGTACAAGCGGCTGCCCTTGCCCATGATGATCGCACCATCTTTCATGATGGCAAAATCCTCGGCTCCGGAGATGGTTTTCGTGATTTCGGTGACCTCCAAAGAGTTCTTGTCCAACGCCTTGATAATCCAATTGCTATCGTTCACCTTGTGGACGTACACGAGCTTGCCGTTTGGCGAAGTGCCAAAACAGCGGCCAATAGAAGGCGAAAGATTGGCGATGGCAGCATCACGGGTGTCGGCCAGGCTGAGGTAGTTGAGGTCGCCGGAAGTGATATTGAAAAGCGCCACCTTGAACTTGTCGAGCCAATGGAAGTAGCCCACGCCACGCAGGTAGCGGAACGACGGCTTGCCCTCGTCTTGGCGGTCGAGGGGGTACTGCCAGAGGCGCTGGGTGCGGTCGGCATCCGTCTCCACCCGAACGACGGAGAAGTAGAGGTTGTCGGGCGTTGGCTTGGGCGAAAACTCCGACTCGGCGGTGCGGGTCATGCGCATCTTGGTCTTCGCAACAAGGTCGAGGAGGTAGATGTCGGTTTGGCGGTCATTCGGCCCAGCCGAAGCTATCAGCAGCTCATTATTGTTGAGGAAAGCCGGCTGGTTATTATAGCCGTTTTTATTGAAAACCGTGAGGAACTGCGGCTCGCTGAGGGCCAAACCAGAGTCCTGCACCGAGGTTTTGAACAGGTAGATATTGGAGACGGGGAGGTCTTGGGCAACGACAAGCGAAGCCATAAAACCAATTGCGAGCAAGGAAGTTAAAAATTTTTTCATGGAGGCAGATTTGTATTTCACGTTACAAAGGAAGCAGTTTTTCCGAAAAATGCCGTGTTGCGACGTTGCGGAGCGAAAAATAGCCAAGCGTAACCGGGAGATTTGGTGAGATTTGCCACCTGATTTGATGGAAAAACCTAATCGATGATGAAAAACATTTCGACACTCCTGCTCTTTGGCTTTTTGAGCCTTCAGGCAATGGCGCAAAAGCCCATCGCTTATCTGACACAGTTCGCCACGGGCTTCACACGCCCCTGCGACGTCACCCACTGCAACGACGACCGCCTTTTCGTGGTGGAACAGCGGGGCAAGATTTGGATTTTGCAGGCCAATGGCACCAAATTGCCCACCCCCTTCCTCGATATTGACCCCAGCGTAGGCTCCAGCGGCAACGAGCAGGGGCTGCTCGGCCTTGCATTTCATCCCAATTACCCCACGACGCCCTATTTCTTCGTCAATTATACCGACAACAGCGGCAATACCAAGATTTCCCGCTTCTCCGTTTCCACCACTGACCCCAATTTGGCGGATGCCAACAGCGAACTCGTGCTGCTCACCGCCACCCAACCTTTCGCCAACCACAACGGCGGCTGTGTGAAGTTCGGGCCGGATGGCTACCTCTACCTCGGCCTCGGCGATGGTGGCAGCGGCGGCGACCCGCAGGGCAACGGCCAGAAAAAAAATACCTTCCTCGCCAAAATGCTCCGCATTGATGTGGATGGTGGCAGCCCCTACGCTGTGCCTCCCACCAACCCCTTCGTGAACGACCCCAGTTACCTCCCCGAAATATGGGCGCTGGGCGTGCGCAACCCTTGGCGCTTCAGCTTCGACCGGGTGACGGGCGACCTTTGGATTGGCGACGTGGGCCAAGACAGCTGGGAGGAGATAGACTTCCAACCAGCCAGCAGCCCTGGCGGCGAAAACTACGGTTGGCGCTGCTACGAGGGCACGCACACCTATAATACGGGAGGCTGCCTTGACGCCAGCAACTATGTACAGCCCGTGACGGAATACGTGAACGGCGGTGCGGAATGCTCCGTGACGGGCGGCTTCGTTTATCGGGGCAGTAACAACCCGATGCTCTTCGGCCATTATCTTTTCACCGACTATTGCTCCGGCAAACTCTGGTGGCTGACGCCAAATGCTTCGGGCAGCTACGACCGGGAGCAGCTCGCCGATTTTGTGAACAATCAAATGGTTTCCTTTGGGGAAAACAAGCTGGGCGAACTCTTCATGCTGGGCAATAGCAACGGCAATGTTTATAGCCTTGGTGCTTGGAATTACACGCTGGACATCGTACAGCCCGGTTGCGCCAGCGCAAACAACGGCGCGGTGCAGGTAAATGTGTCCAATAATGTGGTTTCTACCGTGACTTGGAACGACGGCTTTATCGGCCCCTTACGGGAGAACCTTGCCGCAGGCAGTTACACCGTCACTATCACCGGCCCCAGTTCCAGCTCCGCCACAGAGACCATCACGCTGGCCGCTGCCGAATCGTTGACTGGCATTGCGACCGATGTCACCTGCGTGGGTAGCAGTGATGGGAGTATTGACCTGACCCTCAATGGGACAACTGCCCCACCCGCCTCTGTCCTTTGGAGCAACGGAAGCACGGAACTCGACCTTACGGGCCTTACGGGAGGCGATTATTCCGTAACAGTTACAACCGCCTCAGGATGCGTATTTGAAGCAGCGTTTTCAGTACAGGAATTCTTCTTTTCTGACCCGCCTTTCATTAACAATCAAAACGATACCATTTTAGTGATAGAAAACGTCTGGGACAGCTACCAATGGTTCCTGGATGGCGTGGCTATTCCCGGTGCCAATGAAGCGACCTATGCCGTCACCGCCCCCGGCACTTATAGCATACAAGTCACTTCCGGCGGATGCACCTATGGGGCAAACGAAGTTGAAATCGAGCCAAACGCAACGAACAGCATCGCAGAACTGACGCAGGTGAGCCTCAGCCCGAACCCCTTCCACCAAAGCATTTCCCTTCAACTCAGCACCAGCAAGCCCTTGCTCCTCGACCTCAGCCTGACCGACCTGCAAGGCCGCCAAGTCCTGAGCGACCGAATCAGCGTCAGCGGCACGGCCTCCAAGACTCTGCAACTGGACAAACTGCCCGCTGGTACCTATTTGCTTGTGCTAAGGAATGGAAAAGACGAATGGGTGGAACGAGTGGTGAAGATGTGACGGTTGACGGCTTGCCCCTTTGGGGTGGTCGGCTTGCCCCTTTAAGTTCAGACAATAACATCCGCAAACAGACAAAATGATATGACAGTAACCAAATTATTCAAGGATTTTGCTGAAAGTGAAAAAGCAGGCGGACTGATTTTAATCGGGTGTACAATTTTGTCGTTGACACTTGCCAACTCAAATTTTGGAACAGACTACCACCATTTTTGGCAAAGTCAATTTGCTGGCCACAGTATTGAACATTGGGTGAATGATGGATTAATGACCATTTTCTTTTTATTAATCGGCTTAGAATTAGAACGAGAAATTTACATAGGCGAACTTTCAAAATTCAAAGACGCATTATTGCCAATTTTTGGAGCATTGGGTGGCATCATGGTTCCAGTAGCATTATTTATGTTGTTCAACTATGGCACTGACACACAATCTGGGGCAGGCATTCCTATGGCAACAGACATTGCTTTTGCATTGGGAGTTTTATCTTTATTAGGAAACAGGGTGCCAATTTCTTTGAAAGTTTTTCTAACCGCATTAGCCGTAATTGATGACTTAGGAGCAATTTTAATCATAGCTATATTTTACACCAAAACGATTCTTTGGGCAAACCTTTTTATCGCCTTAGGGATTTTTGGTTTGCTTATAGTTTTAAATAGGCTAAAAAACAGAAACTTAGTGCCATACTTAATTGGAGGAGTTGCGATGTGGTACTTCATGCTCAATTCAGGCGTTCACGCCACCATTACAGGTGTTCTATTAGCTTTTGCGGTCCCATTTGGCAATGGAGATGAAAAATCAACTTCTTATATCTTGCAACATTTTTTACACAAGCCGGTTGCTTTTATCATCTTACCAATTTTTGCATTAGCCAATACAGCCATCCTTATAAATAGTGATATTGGGCATACGCTCACACTGAATTACAGCAAAGGAATTGCAATCGGACTTATTGCAGGAAAACCATTGGGTATTTTTCTTTTGACTTTTTTGGCCGTAACATTTGGACTCTGCAAACTCCCAAGCGAATTAAACTGGAAATCAATTCTAGCTGTCGGTTTT
>JADLHE010000439.1 GCA_020848965.1 Saprospiraceae bacterium | reverse complement strand
TCATTTTAGCTGTTGGCTATCTGTTTTACCATTGGATGAAAGTTGGTTGGATTGGCCACCACGAAGGTTCAACATGGGCACCAAGTTTTGAAACCGTAAACGCATTCGGGTTCCTTAAAAATCTGGCTGTCTTGACATGGCGGTTGCTTGATTTTGGAAGGATTTGGGTTTGGTGCCTTTTGGCAATTATGCTTGTTTTTACAGCTAGCAAGCCCAAATTGCGCCTCAGTTCATTCGACAAAAGCAACACGGGTCACCAGCTACTGCTTTTGACCATTGTGGTTTTTCTGGCCACAGTTCCAATTCAATTGCCTTATAAAGGCTTGTTGGCACATAGGTATCTGCTCCCGTTTTTCATCAGTGTTAATTTGACAGTGCTTTACTATTGGCAAAATTACGCACCCAAAATCAAGGTTCGGTGGCTTCAAAAATTGGCTTTGCCATTGCTGTGCTTAGGGCTGGTGACAGGGAATCTTTGGCAGTATCCATCAAATATCTCTATGGGCTGGGATTGCACACTTGCACATTTGCCTTGGTATGGACTGCAAAAGCAAGCGCAAGCGTATTTGATTTCAAACAAGATTCCCTTCGAAACGGTTGGCACTGCGTTTCCAAACATAGGTAAACGGGAGTTTTTTGAACTGGACGGACGCCAAGATGGATTCGTGGAAAAGGATTTTTCAACCAATTGTTACATCATGCACTCAAATGTGATGAACGACTTTTCTGAGGATGAAATTCAAATGCTTCGAAGCTCTTGGAAGCCCGTTTTCCACAAAAGCCTCGGTGCTGTCTCCATTGACATCTTCAAAAATCCCAAACCAGCACTGCCATGCGTAAACTAAAAATGGATGAACTTGGCAGAATGAGTACCGACGATTTTCAGGCTACCCAAAAGCTGCCCATTGTACTTATTCTGGACAATATCCGGTCTGCGCTGAACGTCGGTTCAATTTTCAGGACCGCCGATGCATTCGCATTGGAGAAGATTTACCTTTGCGGCATTACAGCAACTCCACCCCACCGGGAAATTTTGAAGACTGCGCTTGGTTCTACAGAAACTGTGAGTTGGGAGTATATATCAGACACCATTGATGCTGTTTTGGAGGTTCAAAGCCAAGGTTTTCAAGTATGGGCGGTGGAACAGACAAGCGGAAGCGAGTTGCTTCAAAAGATTGATATTCAAGACAGTATGAAATATTCCCTTGTTCTGGGCAATGAAGTGGACGGCGTTGATGATGAAGTGCTAAAGCATTGCGGGAAAAGCATTGAGATACCTCAATTTGGCACAAAACACTCGTTAAATGTGGCTGTCTGTGCAGGAATTGTGACTTGGGAATTCGTAAGCAAACTAAAATTTCAAGAAAAGTGACGAACTATTGGCTAGTAAAATCTGAACCGGGCGAGTACAGTTTCGATGATTTAATCAAGGACGGAACCACCGTTTGGAGTGGTGTCAGGAATTATGCAGCACGCAATAACCTAAGGGCCATGAAGGCAGGAGACCCAGTTCTCTTTTACCATAGTGTTGACGACAAGGAAGTAGTCGGGGTTTGCAAGGTCTCCAAAGAGCACTACCCAGACCCCACCGCTACCGAAGGCGATTGGTCAGTGGTGGATGTGGTTCCCGTTTGTAAATTGACAAAATCTGTACACCTCTCCTCCATCAAAAATACGCCTGCACTATGCAATATCGCCTTGGTGAAAATTGGTCGACTCTCAGTTATGCCATTGGAAAAGAGCGAATTTGAATTGATACTTGAAATGAGCGGGACAAGCCTAGCGGCAGTTGGACTGGATTGAGCGGAAAAAATCACTTTACTTCATTGGAATCCAGATTTTCCTTCACGTTACTGGTACTTTTCGTTTCTAAAAAACACAAAAATGAAGATTTTGTGACGTCAAAATCCTTATCAAAACACTAAGAATTACCATGTATCAAAACGAAAGCTCAATATTTTTTTGAGAAATTTTTGAAAATTATGTAAAAGTTTGAAGTAACTTTGTGACAGATTTCGATTTGACCAAAGTTTTGTTCTTAATTTATTCGAATTACCTTTGTGCTGTAATTTTTGACAATCTTACTAAGAGCTGAATTTTTCTCCCCGTATTTTCCCTTAACCGATTTCAGGATTATCTAATCCTAATTGTGTTTTCTCCTCTCAGACCTACGTTGAGAAAATATTACCCATTCTTATACATGACGTAGGCGTAAATCTTGATTCTCCCTCGGTCAAATCAGTAACGTTGTTGAATCGTTTGTTAAGGGCGCATTCTTATTAATTATTAACCAAAACGGACAAGAACATGAACATCGCCAAGAAAAGGATCCTGATCATTGAGGACCATGAAAGTATTCGGCTGCTGCTTGGAACTATGCTGAGCAAAACCTATGAAGTTGTCACCAAGAAAGATGGCTTCGAAGGTATGGCTTGGTTGGTCAAAGGCAACCTTCCCGACCTTATCTTACTAGACATGAGCATGCCACGACTCAGTGGCAATGACTTCCTCCGCAATATCCGTCAAAGTGGTTTCTATAGGGACATTCCCGTGATTGTCGTTTCGGGCAATGACGGTGAGGAAGACATGCGCAATTGCTTAATGTGGGGGGTAGATGACTATCTAACAAAGCCCTTCAATCCAATTTCCCTGAAACAGAAAATTCAATTGGTTTTAGAAAATACTGAAAATTACGCATTAAGCTGACCCCCAACAGTTAAGTTTTTGCCAAAGTGACTGCAATCTGCAAGGTAACAAATTAAAAACGGCATTATGGACTCAAATTTACCTACACAAAACCCAAACGTTGCTCTAGATGAAATCGTGGTATTAGGCTTCGATGGTACTTTCAACGAGTGCCTCATCAGCGCTTCAGGCATCGAAAATGCCTTTAAAATCCGTGAGTTCGAGAATTCATTCCTCGCTTTTCAATGGTTGCACAAAGC
>JADLHE010000438.1 GCA_020848965.1 Saprospiraceae bacterium | reverse complement strand
TTAAACTGAAAAGGGAGGCCGCTACCGACAAGCAGGTCCTAGCTCGCTACGACAACAGCCTCGATTCCTTGCAGACCATTTACGATTTGGAGGTTTCGATGCAAAAAGAGCGCATCCAATCAGTTGCGCAGCAATACATCCTCGACCACTGGAACGCCGCCCACCTAGATGTGGCCGTCGGCAAACTCTACTCCTACGAGAACGCCGCTTTGGACAGCCTTAAACTTCGTGCAGGTGGTTCCGCCATCTGGGTAAACGGCAGTCTGCCCATCGGCAAGCGGCTCATGCTGAACGGCACGGTGAAGTACATGAAACAGGTGGCACAGGACTCGTTTTCGACCCGCATCAACACGACTTCCGGTGGCGTTGGCATGCGCTACGGCAGCCCGAAGTTCACCTTCTTCGTGGAGTTCGTCTTCTCAAAATTCAAGTCGGAGAACAACATCTCCTTCGAGGAAATGCCGGAACTGAACATGGCCCAACTGAACAATTTCTCCACCTCCTACGGCGGCGACTGGCGCATCAACCGAAACGTGCTGCTGAGCTACGGTGTCCGCCTCGACCACTCGGACGGGTATCATGTGAAGAACATCATTCCCGTGGCGGGGGTGTCGTGCATGATGAGATAGTGGGAGTTTGCAGTTCGACAGTTGGCAGTTGGCAGTCAGCGCCGTGGTAGCAGTTCCTGACTAAACAACTGCGGACTGACTGCGAACTGCAAACTGTCGAACTGCCAACTAATCAAAATTCACCTTTAAAATTTTCAGAAAATGAAATTCAATCTCATTTGTCGCATGTCGGCAATGTGTTCCATTGCCTTTTTCATGGCAATTTCCTTTACGGCCTTCGGACAAAAAACGGTGCAACTGGCCAACACGAGGTTCAACCAACTGCTGACCACGGGCGAAGCGGCTCCGCTGCGTGCCAAACTGCTCAAACTTCCCGGTGCAACACTAGGCAGAAGGGGCGTTTCGGAAACCCACAGCGGCACTTACAACAGGAAACCGACCACCGTTGAAATTGCATCACAGTTCATCAACACAAGGGATGGCGAGTTGGAGCAAGTGACCATCCAAGTAAACGAGGGCGGCCAAGCTACTACGATTTCGCTTGTGCAATACCCTGAAGGGGGTGGCCTTGGCAGGATAATAAATGACATTGTTCAACCTTTGGAACAAGCTGGCATCAACTATGAAGCCTGCCTGTTCGGGAGCGAGAACAACCCTGCGTCGTGTGAAAAATGCCTAGACCAGATCACGGAATGCGTCAACCCAAACGTAGCGCTGGCATCGTCCTGCATGGTCGCCAGGCTTTTGAACCCGGTGGGGGCTTGCGTCAGGTGTGGTGTGCTTTCATTGGCCCAGGTGCTTACTTGTTTCTTTAGCATCTGATGCCGCCACATCAAAAAAAGACAGCAATCATTTCCCTTTCATCAATCATTCAACCATGAAAATCAACCTATTATCGGCGGCCATCGTGGCGGTAGCCTACCTGCTGCCAGTCCATTGCGAAGCACAAACGCCAACGCAGGCGCAACTGGACGCCATCGAGAAAATACTGGCGCCGCAGCGGCAAAAAGTGCTGGCCGTGCTGGAGGCCGACAAGACAGGGCAATTCGCCCAATACAAAGCCGATGTGGACAATATTCAAAAACAAGCCGACCCAGCCAAGGTGAAGTCGCTGGTGGCGGCATTGGAGGCCAAGCACCTCGCCTTCATCCGCAAGGCGTATGCCGACGCCAAAATCAACAATGCGCAGCTAAAACAAGAAGTGGCCAAGGTGCTGGGAAAAATCCAGTTCACCCTTGGCGAGTTCGCCGACATCCAGATTGAGTTCAACTCGCCTGTTGTTGCGCCTCCAGTGAAGTTCGATGTGACCATGAATTGCCCTTTTGAGGTGCAGGACGTGAACGAGAACAACAACGGGATTGGCGCTTGCTATACGACGGCAAATGACTGTGGCATGAACGTTCAGGCCATTTCTGAAATAGCATCCGGTTGCCGGGGCAAGGCCGATGTGGGCGGGAAGGCCGAGTTGAATTTTGGCACTTTTTCCAAAATGACCGTTGCCACACAGACCGATATTGCCTACGATATGTATGTGTTCTCCGTGGGTGGCTATGCCCAAGCCAACCTCAAATATGGCATCCGCTTCCGCAGCTCCAACGGCTTGGATAAGGAGGTGATGACGAAAGAACTGGTGGCGCTGGCCCCTGCCATTTGGGTAAACATCGTACACGGCGAGTCGGCCAATTTCCTATCCACCGCCACTTTTACGGGCAGCTTCCCGGCGGGTACGACCGTGACGGCACAAGCGCACACGGAAGCATTCGCACTTGATTTGGCTTTGGGTTTTTCCCTGGCCTATGTCTATACCACCAATATTGATTCCATCAGAATCACAGGCTCCAATTGACGACCAATGATTCATTCACCTTCAAAATTTTCAAAAATGAAATCAACCATTTTTTCCATTGCCAAGCTGTTGGCGCTCGTCTGCTTCGCAATGCTGTTTGCACAAAGCGCCTTTTCGCAAGAGGACGGTGAGCTACAGGACAACCTCCGCTTTGTTTCGCTCAAAGCAACCAAGCAGCGCAACGGTCTGGTCAGCTACGCCTGGAGCATCCGCAACGACGGCTCGAAGTCCGTACCGCTGACCGACCTGAAAGGCAACTCCCTCGTGAGCTATGCCGTGGAAGGCTCATCAAAACGGGAGGCCGAGACCAACGCCGACTTCCAACTCGTTCAGGAAAACGTGCCGCTGAACTGCGGCAAACGGGAGCTGAAGCCCGGCGAAACGGCTTCCGGCAGTTTTACCCTGCCCTCCCAAAAGGAACTGGTCAGCTACCGGGTTTCGGTAATGAACGCCCTGCTGCCCTACATCGAGCAAGAAAACCTGCGCACCAACTCCATCATCGCCATTCTGATTGGCCTTTAATCAAATCATTCAACCATTAATTGTTCAGCCATGAAATCAATCCGTTTTTTCATACCAACCCTTTTGCTCATTGCCTTCGCAATGCAGACCTCCAGCGCACAGCGCTACCTATCCGAGAACGTGGACATCGCCCTCGTGAAATGCCAGACCGTGAAATTGAGCAAAGACCTTATTCAGGTCAATTTCACGCTTCGCAACAACGGCAAGACCACCTGCAAACTGGCCGATGACAGCGGGGAGCACCTCGTCAGTTTCATCACCGACGGCTCCAGCAGCAAGACGCCGACCCTTGCCTCCTTCGGAGATGGCTCGGTCAGGCTGGCGCCAGATGGCATCACCATCAAAATCACGGAACTGAAGCCCGGCGAGACCACAACGGGCAGTTTTCAGTTCAGCGTGCCCGTCGTCATCAACCACGAGGAGCAGTTGGTCTCCTATCTCGTGACACTCGACACGGAGCGGCTCGGTACTGACCTGAACATCAGCAACAACGCCATCTGTGGCTTGATTGGCAAGTGAAACCACATCCATAAAATCCATTTTTCAACTTCAAATTTTCAAAAAATGAAAACGAACCGTTTTTTCATCCTAAGCCTAATGGCTGCCTTTGCAGTCCTTTTCTTTTGCTCCCAGGCCAACGCCCAATCAACGAGGGCAAACCTCTCCAAGCGGGATACTGAAAACAGTCGGGTACAGCCTGACCTCGCACTCATCTCCTGCAAGACCTCGTGGCTTGGCAATGGCATCGTAAACGTCGAGTGGACGGTGCGCAACGATGGCAAGGGCAATTGCCCGCTCATTTCCAAAGAAGGCAGCAGCCTGGTGAGCTACACCGTGGACGGCACTGGCGACAAAAACGCCAACGCCCAAGCCGGTAATTGGCTAAAACTCCAGGAAAACACCCCGCTGGATGCGCCCACGAAGGAGCTTGCTCCCGGCGACACCGCAACCGGAAACTTCACCTTCGATACGGAAGGCAAGAAGGAACTCGTGAGCTACCGGGTGAGCCTCGAAATTGATAATGGCATTGACCAAAAGCGGGAAAACAACGTCTATGTGGGCCAGATAGGCAAGTGATTTTAGCAGGGTTGATGAGGTTGATAAAGGTTAATTTACCTCACTTCATATCAACCCTTATCAACTTCATCAACCCCTATCAACCATACCAAGTAAGACAATGGAAACATTGGGTGGCGGCTGCCAAAGGCTTAACGGGCCGCCATCTTTTCCATTGTTTTTGCTCCGCAACGGGCGGGGCTGCGTCCACTTCAATTTCGGTAAAAACTTAGCTCAAAATCCATTCGTCATCCTCAATGGCTTGGCAGTGCCATGCCCCAACCGCCCTAACAATTAAACAATTAAACAATCTATCAATTCACCAAAATTTCTTCTTATGAAAACGTTTCCTATTGTCAAAACAAACTGGCTCTTTGCCTTGCTGCTTTGCTGCGCAATGCTGCCACAAACCATTTGGGCGCAATGCCCGAATGACAACACGGCCATCAACACGAACCCCTCAAACCTGCCCTGCCCTGGTGGCGAAACCCTGATTACGGGGATGGAGGCCGGTCAGTTTATCCGGGTCAACGTGGTCAGCGGCAACGAGTACACCTTTGAGACCTGCGGCCTCTCCGACTCCGGCTTCGATACGGAGATGACCATCTACCGGGACGACAACGGCCTCTTCATTGACCACAACGACGATGATTGCGGCACCGACTCCCGCATCACCTTCACCGCTACCTTCACGGGCGTGGTGCGGGTGCTGATTGATTCGAGCGGCTGCGTGAGCGGCGGGCCGGAGGAGACGAGTATTCTGGGCACTTGCACGGCTGTGTCCACACCTGCCAACGACGATTGCGCCACCCCTACACCATTGGCTTGCGGCACCACCCTGCCGGGTACAACGGTAGGCGCTACCCCCGATTTTGGTTTTCCCAATTGTGGAGTGACCGGGTTGCTGGCCCCTGGCGTTTTTTACAGTTTCACGGGCTTGGCTGGCCAGACCAGCATCCTGCTCGACAATTGTGTGGGCAGTGACAACCATGCCATCCGGGTATATACGGGGCCATGCGGCAATCCTGTATGTGTGGCAGCAGAGGTTAATTCATGCGGTAATTCTTTTACTTTCAATACCACCGCCGGGACAAACTATCTGGTCTATATATCAACTAGCGGTATCGGGTTTGAAGGCTCCTTTAATATTACGCTGACTTGTCCGCCACCGCCACCTGCCAATGACGATTGCGCCACCCCTACTGCCTTGACTTGCGGTACCACCCTACCCGGCACCACGGTAGGCGCTACCCCCGATTTTGGTTTTCCAAACTGCGGGGTAACTGGCGTGCTTGCGCCGGGTGTGTTCTACAGCTTCACTGGGCAGGCAGGCCAGACCTCCATTTTGCTTAGCAATTGTGTGGGGAATAATTCCAACATCATCAGGGTTTATACGGGTAGTTGCGGCAGCCCGACCTGTGTGGCGGCGGAGGTGAACGCTTGCGGCACTCCTTTCACCTTCAGCACCACGGCTGGCACCAACTACCTCGTTTACATCGCCACGGGAGGTATCGGGTTTGAAGGCACCTTCAATATTACGCTGACTTGCCCGCCACCGTCGGCTTGTGATATTCTCAACATCAATTTCCTCGGAAACCCCGGCGCCTGCAATGACAACGGTACGCCCAATGACGCCAGCGACGATTTCTTTACCCAAAACATCCAAGCCTCTTTTATCAACCGCCCCACCACAGGCAGCCTGCAAATCGTGCCGGGCGGTGACCAGATTGGCACCTACTCCATACCTGTTGCCCAGATTGTTGGCAATTCGCATATATTCAATGCGGTGCAATTAAAGGCTGATGGCACGCCCTCCGTCATCACAATGAACTTCACGGACGACCCCGCCTGCTCGGAAACCAAAACTGGTACTACGGTACAGCCGTGTTCTGCCAGTGCCCCCTCCTGCGATATCATCGGCTTCAGCTTCGCAAACATCGGCCCGTGCAACGACAACGGGACGCCGAGCAACCCGGCGGACGATTTTTTTGAAGTGGATGTAGATGTGCTCTATTCCAACTCATTTCCTGCATCCTTTTCCACTGTGCAGTTGGTGGGCACCGATGTAATTGGCACCTATTCCGTGAACGGGCAGTCGGGCACGAACCTGACGGCCAGCTTTTTGGACGTGAAGTTGCGGGCCGATGGCCAAGCGACCGACCTTGTTGGACAGCTAACAGTAAGCTTTGTGGGCGTGTCGTGCAGCTTGCCCGGCACAGGCCCGGCGGTGAATTCCTGCTCCAATGGTGCCCCCTCCTGCGAAGTCATCGGCTTCAGCTTCGCCAACATCGGCCCTTGCAACGACAACGGCACGCCGAACGACCCTGCAGACGATTTTTTCAAGGCAGACGTGGACGTGTTGTATTCCAATTCAACCGTTGGTGCAAGCATCTCAATCGTTGATTTTGGTTTGAACACCGCCATGATTATGAATGCACAGGTTGGCACTAATCTCACCGCCCATTTTGTAAACTTTTCCATGCTGGCCAATGGCCAAGCTGCCAACCTGCTGGCCGGGTTAAAACTTGGAGCGACACCATTATGCCAAGCGCCCGGCACGGGTCCAGCGGTGAACTCGTGCTCCGTGTCGCCCCCAGTGCTGACTTGCCCCGTGCCCCTTACGGTTGCTTGTGCCAATGAAGTGCCACCTGCCAACCCAGCAAGCGTGACGGAAACGCATAGCTGCCCCGGCACAGTTACCATCACGCACCTCGGCGACGTGAACAGCAACATTTTCTGTATCAACCGCCTCACCATCACCCGAACCTACCAAGGCACTGATTTATGCGGGAACACAGCCACCTGTACCCAAACCATCACGGTCAACGACCAGACCCCACCGACGGTCACTTGCCCTGCGAATTTGAACTTTTCCTGCGCCAGCCAAGTGCCTGTGGTGGACTTTACAATAATAAATTCAATCGGTGTAGCAGACAATTGCACTGGGGGCCTAGGTATTTCACGCTCATTTATTGGCGAGGCAATCACCAACCAAACTTGCCCCAACCGCTTTACCCTCACCCGCACCTTCCGGGGTGGCGATGCCTGCAACAACACGGTCACTTGCACACAAACCATCACGGTCAACGACCAAACGCCGCCGACCATGACCTGCCCGCCCAATGTGACGGTGAGCTGTTTTGAAAACATCCCTGCAGTCAACCCGAATGCCATCACGAATGTCTCCGAAAACTGTGGCGGTAGTGTGACCTTGCAGCACGTCTCCGACGCATCGGGACCTGACGGCATTTGCGACAACGATTTCACCATCACCCGAACCTACCGAGCCACCGACGCCTGCTCGAACGCCGCCACCTGCACCCAGACCATTATCATCCGTGACCAGACGCCGCCGACCATCACTTGCGCTGCGCAAACAACGCCGCTCAACTGTCCGGCCACCCCGGTCTTCACGCCGCCCACCGCCTCTGACAACTGCGTCGGCAACGTTGCCATCACCTTCAACGACGTGACCGTGCCCATTAACAATTGCCCCGGCACTTTCACCACCACCCGTACATGGACGGCCACCGACCCTTGCGGCAACACGGCCACCTGCGCCCGCTCCATCACCGTGCAAGACGTGACGCCGCCGCCCGTGCCCGCCAATACCGCCTCCACCGTCGCTTGTCCGGCCTTGGCCATTGCGCCCGTGCCGCCCGTGGTCATTGATGCTTGCGCTGGCGCAATAACGCCCACTGGCCCCGTCGTCACCAATCTGCCGAACCCACTGACCTGCGAGGGAACCCGAACATTCACTTTCACTTTCAGGGATTGCTCCGGCAACACATCGCAGTGGAGCCACACCTACACCATCGAGCGGGAGCCGTTCTTCATCACTGTGCCCAACGGAACCGCCACTGTGGCTTGCCCCGACGACACGGACATTGCGCCAGCAACGCCCACCGTCACGAGCAACTGTGGCGAGGTACTGACGCCCGTCCTGTTGAGCATTGGCCCAAAGCCCGGTTGCGAGGGCCAACGCCAACTCATTTACCGCTACACCGACTGCGAGGGGAATTTCGCCGATTGGCTCTTTACCTACAATGTTGAATATCAGGATTTTGTGATACCCGCCAGCGAGACTGAGAGCGTGGAATGCCCCATTTTGGCCACCCAGCCCACTCCTCCGGTCGTCTTCGACAATTGTGGGAAATTGCTGACGCCCATTGGCCCGGTCATCACCAGCACCGACAATGCGCAAGCTTGCGAAGCAAGCCGTCAATACGCCTGGACTTACAAGGATTGCGAGGGCAATACGCACGTGTGGAGCAAGACCTACCACTTCCTTTACAGTGCCGATTTCTTCACTTTCAGCGATGAAACCAACGTGGTCGCTTGCCTCAGCTATGCCGTGCAGCCTTTCCCACCGACACTTTACGATGCTTGTGGCAATGAAATCAAGGCTGCGTTGACGAACGTCACAGAGGATATTGCAGCCAGCGGCTGCAACGGCTGGCGGCGTTTCGACTTCCTCTACACCGACTGTGGCGGCCACTCGCACCCGTGGAGCTTCACTTACGAAATCAACGACAACGAAGCGCCCTTGGGCACCTGCCCTTCGGGCAATGGTGGGGCCATTGGCAACAACACCCCCGTGTCGGTCAGCGTGACGAACCTCTCGTGCATTGAAGAGGTGCCCTGTCCTGAAGACTATGATTTTAGCGAAAAAATCGAGGAACTGCTCGTTGCGGGCAACTACTTCGATGTGTGCAGCGGCAACGATTTGACGGTCACGCTGGAAAGCTCCTCCGACCTCTGGCAGTGCGCCGACCCCGATGGGGACGGTATTTACAGCTTTGGCCGCACCTTCCACTTCCGCATCGCCGACCTGTGCGGGAATGAGTACCCCGGCGGCTGCGAAATCACGTACAGTGGCGAGTGCCTGCCCATCGAGACCTTCCGACCAGATGCATGGGGCATTGCTGGCGGAGCGCCCGGCTCGTTTATGAACAATGCCGACTTGGTCATCATTGAAGACATGTTGACCTATGGACCAGTGGTTTTAGGGGGCAACAACCGTAGTTTGACC
>JADLHE010000437.1 GCA_020848965.1 Saprospiraceae bacterium | reverse complement strand
TTTCCAACGTGATTTTCTTTGGTAGATATCCATTCTAACGGTTGACGGTTGTCGGTGGACGGTGGCCGGCTACACGGGGATTCCCGTCTGCCGTCCACCGTCTGCCGATAACCGATTTTGAAGGTCCACATTCACCAGCACCGCCATGCAAAGAAAGAAAAACGACCCGAATTTGTCTGTTTCAACCAAGTCGTTCATCAGTAGCAGGGCGTCAATGACCACGGTGCTCATCATCACCATCATCACCAATCTACGGCGGATGGGGTCAGTTGTTTGGTGGTAAATGATTTCCCCTTTCAAAAGTACGATGAAAACCAATGCGGCGAACAACAACCCGCCAATATAGCCTTGCTCCACGGCTACCATCAGGTAATAGCAATGAATGCCGCTGCCTTCTTCGTTCTGACTTACATAGGTGCGGAAGCCATGCAGGGTATAAGTCTTGTAAAAGGCCGTGAACGTGCCCGGCCCGAAGCCCAGCCAAGGCCGCTCCCCAATCATGTGGCCGCCCGCCACCCACCGATAGACCCGCTCCATCGTGCTCACGTCCTGTCCTTTGGTGGTAGCGGAAAGCAGGTCGCCGAAGTCCTCGTGCGTGATGGTTTTTTCGTAAGTCGGCTTGTGGTCGAGATAGTTGTTGTGGCGCACCATGCCGAAGATATAGAGCAAGGCCAATATGGCCGCCACGACCAGCGTCGGCTTCATCAGCCGCCATTTTATAACAAAATAAGCGCCCACGGCGATGGCCAAGGCCCCATAAGCCGCCCTTGTAAAAGAAAACTGAATGCCGATGAGCAGCAGCAAGGTTGTGCCAGCCAGCAGCCACCATTGCCACGACCACGCCCGGTACATCTGCCGGGTGAACCAGACGAAGGGGAAAAAAATGGTCATCATGCAAGCGTAGGCCACTTTGTTCCGATAAAATGGCTGCACGATGGTATGTATTTCTGCGAAGCTGAAGCCAATGGCGGCATGGTTTTTCAGTACATAAAGCACCGTGCCGACGAGCGGCACCAGCACTACCCATGTGAGCGTTTTTAGGTCTTTTTCTTCCTTCAAAATGCTGCCCGCTAAGAAGAAGAACGAGGTCACGTACCAGATTTTGGCGAGGGAGTATTTTAGCGAAATCAGCCAGTCCTGCGAGGTGATGGACGTGAAAAAGAACCAGCCAAGGTGTACAAGCAGCGCCAAGGTGATGGGGTGCCGCAGAAAGTCGGAGCGGAGTAGTCGCCCATTGCGCAGCACGTAAAGCAAGTAAATACCCAGCATGGAAACCATCATGATTTCGGTGGGCATATCGGTCACGGTGCCGTTCGGCAACCAAACCTCCACGGTGAGCGGGATGAAGAAAAACAGCAGGAAAAACAACTTGCGGAAATCCACAATGGCCAGGTAGCCATAAATGGCCAGGGCCGGAATGCCCGCCAAAAACCACCAGTTGCCAGCAATGCCGACGAGCAGGCTCAACACCGTGATGGCGCTGAACCCGATGAGCAGGTTGCGGGTTTGGTGGTCGGCGAGGGTCATTTGCTAGGCTTCGGGTTTGGTGCTGATGATTTCCCGCCAGTTCACATCCCGGTAAGTATCGAAAATCAGCACGCCTAAGACGCTGAAAATGAAGGCGATAACCGTAGCAGCCACCACCATGAGCGCCCGTTTAGGCCGCTCTTTGATGACGGGAACCTGCCCTTCTTCCAGCAGGAATATGGCAGGGAACGGCGAGTTGAAAGCGGCCAACGACATTTTGTAGTGCTCCTTGTCCTCGGCCAGTTGTTCGCTCGATTGCAACTGCGACTCCACGAGGTAGTCCACTTGGGCCATACCTTTGTTGAAGGTGTCGAGGCGGGCGTAGAGCTGTGCCAGCTGTGCTTCGTAGCCCGTGATATTGCCCCGCAAAATGGCGATGGAGTCCTTGCGATTGAAGCCGTTTTTTAGCCACGACTCCATCTTGGCCTTGGAGAGGTTCAGCTTGGCCTCGCCAGTGGCAATGAGTTCTGACAGGTTCTCCGATTGGGCCTTGGTATTGTAAACCCCGTATCGCACCCGCACCCGTTGCAAGGAGTCGTTCATGGCCCTCATGTCCGCATCCTTTTGGGTGATATTGTCTTCGAAGGTCTTGACGGTCTTGGCTTGGCTCTCCTTGATGAGGCGCTGGGCGGTATCGTTGATGAAATTGCGGGCAGCGTTCGTCATTTTGGCTGCCATTTCCTTGTCTTGGTCTTCGATGCTGAGTTCAATGGCGTCGTATTTCGTCTTCACCACATCGAAATGGTCTTCAAACTCCAAGGCCACGTAATAAGCGCCTTTTTGACTCTTTGGGTCAATGTCGTAGCGTTGGTAAAGGTCGAAGCTGTCCACCATGAAAGCCACGAGTTGACCGCTGTTGGCAATGCTCAGGATGCGGTCAATATCGCTCTCCGTTCCATAGTATTCGGGCGCCTCGGCGGAGATGCCGAAGATGCTGGCCGGCACCGCCAAATCGGGGCTGGCGGCGTAGAAAATCGTGGTGGATTTATAGTAAACGGGCAGAATCAACGAGATGATGGCTGCGCCAATGGCCGTTGCGCCACAGGTGTACAGGATTATCTTTTTCCACTTAAATAGGGTGGCGATGACGCCGAGTAGGTTGTCCTTTGTCTCCATTAAATAGTTTCGAGTGCTGAGTTGTGGGTTTTGAGTTGGGAGCGGCTACTCGAAACTCAAAACTTGAAACTCGTAACTGAATTGCGGCGCAAAACTAAGCAGAAACCCAGTGCTTACACCTACCGACTATTTTTTCATCAAAGCCAGCACCGATTTCAGGTTAACCATGCGCAGCAAGAACGCCAAGAGCAGCCCGATTGCTATGGCTACGCCAAACTTTAGCAACCAACCGAAGCCGGTCAGGAGGTGCAGCGCCCAATTTGCGGAGCAAACAAGCACCAAAAAGGCCGTAATCTTATAAAACTGCCTCGGCTCGAAGGGCAAGGCCAGCTCTTTTTTCGCCAAAATCATCATGCCCGCCATCACGAAGCCTTGGGTGAAAAACGCCGACATGCCTGCCCCGACAGCCTTTAGTTGTGGGATGAGCAGCAGGTTCAGCGCCACGTTCACGGCGATGGCGGCGAGGAAGATGCGGTTCATCTTTTTCAAGCTGTCATTGGCGGTGAGTAGGGTGGTGTAGATGAACGCCCCGCTGAACGGCACCAGCGTCAAGATGACCCAAGCCAACACTTCGCCGTGATAGGCCGTGCCTTCTTTGGGATAAATAGCCAGCATCAGCTCTGTGCGGAAGTTGAAACAGGCGACGGCGATAGTGACCGTGCCCGACAATATCAGTTGGAAGGAGAGGCGCAGCAGCGATTGGGTTTGGTTTGTTTGATGGGTTTGAATGGTTTGATTTGTTGCGGCCCTTAGTATGGATGAGAACATGGGCAGCAGCAGCCCGGCGAACAGGTAGCCTGCCATGTTCAGCGCATCCAGCAGGCGGTAGGCGGCGGCATAGACCCCGGCTTCGTGGCGGCCTTCGACCCCGGTCAGGTACTCCAGCAGCACGATGTCCATGCGGATATAGGCCGTCATCAGGAAGACGGCGAGGGCATACGGAGCCGACTTTTTCAGGATGAAAAAAACGAGCGCCCAATTGGGCCGCCAGCGGATGGGCTTCGGCAATTTTTTGAAAACAACGTAAAAAGCCACTGCTGCCGTCAGCGCCCAGCTCAGGTTTTGGGCATGTACAAACCATTCGATATTGAATTTGCCATTGCCGAAAGGCAGCCAAAGCAGCACGGCACAGATGCCAATCAGCAGCACTTTGTCGAAAGTGGAAAGGAAGCTATCCATCCGGTACATGCCCAAGCCGCCCACATTGGAGCGCAGCCATGCCACCGTGGAAATGAGCACATGGTTCAGTGCCACGAACAGCAGCAGGTGCCAAATCTCCGATTCAAAGCCCCTCACCAATGCCGCCACGAAAACCAATCCAAGGTAAATGACGGCCAGCAAAGCCTTGACAATCAGTGTGTTCGGGAAAAGCTTCGCCGCCAATTGCGGGTGCCTCGCCACCGTCCGGCTATTGAAATAATGGATGCCGAAATCGTTCACCATGAACAGCAGATAGGCAA
>JADLHE010000436.1 GCA_020848965.1 Saprospiraceae bacterium | reverse complement strand
CCGACATGAAATCAACTACCTGCCGCTTGCCAGCGAAAATATCGTGGCGGCTGGGCGTGATAAGAATCTTGGGGTCGAGGTTTCTATCAATCGTGAGCAAGCCGATGCCATTGTGGACGCACTGGCTTTTCAACTCTGCCAAATACTTGTCTTCCTTGTTCTCAAACACATCGGTTGCCAGCGCTATCCACTGCTCATCGGCAAAATACTTTTTGAACTGCTCCACCGCATAGATGTAGCGGTAGCGCCTAAAGTTCCTTGCGATGAGCACAAAGAGCATCCAAACAAAAAGCCCAATCAGAAATAGCAAAATAGCCCTTTCGCCGAAGCGGGTATTGTCCAGCGCATGGATCGGGGAGCGGAGGTTGTAAAAGGCCAAACTCACCATGACGATGCTCATGACGGCCAAGCCATCCCAAAGGAGCACCCGTTGGTCGGGCTTGTACACCACCTCATCCTTCGACTCCCTGGAGGTAGCCTCAAAAGTGGCCGTGAATAGCTTGCCATCCGGCTTCTTGAACGAATAATAGCCATCCGCCACGATGCCGCCCACGCCCTCCAAATCGTACTTGGCTGTCACGGGCTGGTCTTCGAAGCGTAGCCGGAACTTATAGTAGTGCCTGAAAAAGCGCAGGGCTACTTTCTTGATGATATTCTCGGTGAGTTGCTGGTCTTCCAAAATAGATGGTGGAAGGTGAACGGTGAACGACTTGCCCTTTTCAAATAGGAGGCAGGGCAACCTGAACTCCGCTCACGGGTTTGTGCAGCAAAGTTCTACAATTCACGCATGATTTTTATGCTTTATGTAAAAATTGCTGGGGGCGGGCTACCGATTGGCTTCCAATTCTCCCCAAAGTTTGACCACCTGCATGGCCTCCCGTACATCGTGCGCCCGCAACAGTTTTGCACCTTGCTGAAGGGCTACCATGTGCAGGGCGGTTGTTCCATTAAGCGCATTTTCCGGTCTCACGCCCAACACTTTGCATATCATGGACTTTCGGGAAAGGCCCGCCAAAATCGGCAGTTCTGTCATTTTGAAAACTTGCAATGCATTGAGCAACTGGTAATTATGGGCCACCGACTTCCCGAAGCCGAAACCGGGGTCGAGGATAACGTCCTTCACACCCAAAGCACGAAGCTGCCCGATTTTTTCAATAAAAAAATGCAATACCTCCTGCACCACATCGCCGTAAGTGGGTGCCACCTGCATGGTACTGGGGTTGCCTTGCATGTGCATCATTATATAAGGTACATCGAGGCCCGCCACCGTCTCAAACATTTGCTCGTCGTATCGCCCAGCGTAAATATCATTGATGATACTTGCCCCCGCCGCCACTGTTTGCTGCGCAACAACGGACCGAAACGTGTCCACGGAAATGATGGCAGCTGGGAAACGGCGAAGAATGGCCTCAATGCACGGCACTACCCGTTGCAATTCTTCCGATTCCGAAATCAGCACAGCCCCCGGCCTGCTCGACATGCCGCCCACGTCAATCATCGCTGCACCTTCTCCCAGCATTTTTTCTACCTGAAAAAGCGCTGCGTCCACCTCGCCGTACCTGCCCCCATCAAAAAAAGAATCGGGCGTGAGGTTGAGTATGCCCATGACGAGCGGTGTGCTCAAATCGAGCAATTTGCCCCGGCAATTGATGGTTTGTTTTTCGTAAATCATGACTTTCAATTCATGTTTGGCGGCTGTGGCCTCCACTCATTTTGCTGCGCAACCTGTTTTCAAAAACGCTGCAAGTTCCTACCTTCGGGCAAATTTTCACCCGATAATTTCAACATGAAAAAGATTTACGAACAGTACACCCGCTACAACCTTTGGGCAAACCAACGTTTGGTTGACAGTTTTTCCACCTTGACGGACGAGCAGCTCAATGCACCGGTTGTCAGCAGCTTCCCTTCCATCCGATTGACCTTTCTGCATATTTGGGATGCCGAATTCTGCTGGCTTTCCCGGCTGAACGGCGTGTCACCGGATGCATTTCCGAGCAAAACTTTCCAAGGGGACATGAAAGCCGTTTTTGAAACGGTATTGGGCACGTCCAAGCAATTTGCGGATTTCGTTGCTGCGCAACCGGAAGATTTTTTAGAGAAAACAGTCGAATTCAAAACCCTTTCTTACGGCGGCGGCAAGCAAGCTGCCTTTGAAATGATGCACCATTGCATGAACCATTCGAGCTTCCACCGTGGGCAGTTGATTACGCTGGGAAGGCAGTTGGGCTTGGAGAAGTTTCCACCAACGGATTTCATCTATTATTTGAAAGAGACTGGTCAATAAAAAAGCCATGCCGTGGGGCATGGCAATTACTAACCTTCATTCAATTTGAACCACCTTGCGTGATTCAGTCTGGAGAACAATAACCCCCAAAAAACGGCGCTGGCTTTGAGTGTGCTGCGCAAGTGTTACTTAAAGCTGGCAAATCGTCGCAAGCAGGACATTTCCGTTTTTTAAAATTAGCTACATGAGCAACAATTATCAGAACAGGCCCATGCCACAAACCGAAGGCTTCAATCCGACCCGGTTGATTGTTTTCCTGATGGCTTTGGGCACTTTGGGCTTCATCGTTTACCGCTACTACTTCGCCGAAGGCGGCGCCAACTATACCAATATCCCCAAGGAAGTTCAGATAAAATACGTGCCCTCCGATTTCAAGGCCGATATTGACTACGACAATGCGCTGCCGATTCTGGCCAATCCTGTGCGGTATAGCCGGGAGTTCGAGGCGCTCATCCATGACTTCAACCTCTCGCTCATCAACCACGTGGCGAACCGGATGAACCTTTCCGACAGCCTCAAAATCAGGGTGCAGCAGGAGTACGAAAAGCACCACCCCTATATCCACGAAATGATGTTCAATGATTTTGTGGCCATGTCTGACACTTCTTCTAGCCTTTACAATACTTGGTACCAAAACAAGTTGACCGGGGCCGTGGAAATATTGCACGAAGTAGCATCAAAATATACTTGTTTCTTCATCAACCAAATCTTGGGCACCCTGCTTCCAACGCAGGAAGGAAAGCTGTACGTGAAAGGAGCGAGCGTAAACACCCCTTGTGGCGTTGCGCTCTCCGAAGGGCTTCAGCCGATGATTGCTAGGTTGAAGGAACGAGCAACCGTGCAGGATTTCACACTGGCCAAGGGCGTTTTTCAAGAACGGGTGGAAAAGGCAATTGCAGAATTGGGAACGATGGAAATCAGGGACCGAAAAGGCATCGGAACCAGCAAACAAACGAAAGTGCTGGGCGTGGATGTTTCTTCCACGGAAATGGAAATGTCGGCCATCAGCATCCTGAAAGTGGGCTTTAAGCTCGACAAGTTTTTCGATGTGAACCTCAGTTCGAAGTCGAATATCGTGACGGTGACATTGCCAGAGCCTGAAATTCTCAGCCACGAGGTTTACCCCAGAATTGACAAACTGGACATAGGCTGGATGCGGGAAATTGACCAAGCCGATTTCAATAAAAACATGGATTTGCTGCGCAAGGAGTTCCGCCGGGAAGCCCTCGAAAGCGATGTGATGGACAAGGCCAAGCAGCGGGCCATTGAGCTAATGGACACCATGATGACGCCTATGATTAAGGGCTTGAACAGCCGCTACGAGTTGAAGGTGCGCTTCAAATCGGTAACAAATATTCCCGATGAAGACGAAAAGCAGACCACCCCAGATAGTGGCAATTGAGCACCCAAGGGTGTTGGGCGCAAGGCAAATGCAAGTATTTGCATATTGCATACCCCTTAAAATAGGTAAAATTGTTTTTTAAAAGATGCCTTATTGGAGAAGTTAAAGGTGTAGCGTACCTTTACAGCCTCAACTCGGCTAATATCAATTTAGCGCACAGACTGCCCCCCTTCCATTCGAATTGCTCCACTTGCTGAAGGACATGGTTTTGGTCACTCACACTTAACCGAACACACCGAACCAAACACTATTAATGATTTCAGTATCCGTGAACAAACCACTAAATAGCTTTTCTATTTTCACGATAGTGGGGCTTCTCCTATTGTCACCCAAAGCTTGGGCGCAGCAGCACCTTACCATTGAGTGGGAAAGGACTTATGGAGGGGAAGGATTCGAAGAAATGGCAGCAGCCCTTCCTACTGTAGATGGCGGTTATATTTTTGGCGGCGTGACCACTACCCGCCCACCATCCTTCGAAATCACTTCCAACACCATTGATACCGT
>JADLHE010000435.1 GCA_020848965.1 Saprospiraceae bacterium | reverse complement strand
TAGCAATGATAATTCCACGACTGCTACTCAAAATTCAAATGAAAACAATGGACAAAGCCCAGCCCAAGTTGTAGCGCCGCTTGAAACTGGAATTGTCACGCTGAGTTTGCTTGAAATCCAGCCTTTCTTGATTCCGGTCATTGCTCCGCAACTTCAGTTTCAGCCACTTGAAATTGGCGAAAAGGAGCCAAAACCTGAACGGCGGGATTGGTCATTGGCAGCAATGGGCGGCACAGTGGTTTCCTTCTCGAAATACAGTGGTAGTTCCCCATCGGGTGTGCTCCGCAACGACCACTCATCGCCTTGGTTTGGGTACCAGTACGGGCTTTCCGGGAATGCTCCCATTGGCAAAAAATCGAACTTGGTCCTGGGCATTGGCCGTCAGGTCGCCTTCCAAAACATTGACATCAGTACCGAGCGGATGCTACTGGACACGGTGCCGGTGGTGCATACCAATTACTTCGTCGTGGGTGGCAGAACCAACTCAACCACCAAGGACACGGTGGTAAACGCCACAGAACGCAACCGCCTCGTTCATTACAATGAAATGCGCACGCTGCAAGGCCAACTGGCTTGGAGCCGCAATTTTGGAAAGGGCAAATGGAGCTTTGTTCCCCAAACGGGCCTGACGATTGGCTATGTCACCAAAGCGGAAGGATTCACAGTCGCTGCGGACGGAGCAATCATGGCGTTTGGCAAATCAAATCCCATTTTCAGGAAGCTCCAATTTGGCGGATTCGTGGGCATGAACGTGGAAAGGAATTTGACGACAAGGCTTTCTGCTGTCTTGAATTACCAACTGCACAAGCAATGGAACAACGCCAGCACCGAGCAAAACCTGGCGTTCCGGCCCGTCCACAACAATTTGTCAATCGGGCTTCGCATTCGATTAAGCAATCAGTAAAGCACTTTTAATAAAAATGGGGCTGTACATGCAATGCTGTACGCCCCATTTTTCATTTTATCTTTCCAAATCAAAAATCACCACCGAATCAAAGACGCACCCCAAGTAAAGCCACTGCCAAAAGCAGCGATGCAAACGAGGTCACCTTTTTTCACTTTGCCAGCCTCCCAAGCTTCGCAGAGCGCAATGGGAATAGTGGCGGCGGTGGTATTGCCGTAGCGTTGGATATTGTTCCAAACCTTGTCGTCCGGCAAGCCGAGCTTTTTCTGCACGAACTGACTGATGCGCAAATTGGCTTGGTGCGGTATGAAAAGGTCAATATCGGCGGCGGTCAAGCCTTGGTCGTCGAGCACTTCCTTGATGACTTCGGGGAACTTGGTCACCGCCGTTTTGAAGACTAATTGGCCGTCCATCTGCGGGAAGGTCATGGCCTCGTCCATCATTTTTTGGGTCAAAAACAGGCCGCCGAACTCATTGTTTTCATCGTAGCCAAAATCCGTTTCCTTGTCGTGGTAGCCACTGTGGCAGCCGGGGTTGATAAAGGCCAATTGCTCGGCATGGGTGCCATCGGAATGCAGTTTGGAAGTGAGAATGCCCTGCCCTGCTTCTTCGGTCGGCTGCAGCACGACCGCCCCTGCCCCATCACCAAAAAGCACGGTGACGTTGCGGCCACGGGTGGAAAAATCCAGCCCCATAGAATGCACCTCAGCGCCTACCAGCAGCACGTTTTTATACATGCCACTTCGGATGAACTGGTCGGCCACCGTGAGGCCATAGACGAAGCCGGAGCATTGGTTTCGGATGTCCAAAGCACCGATTTCGGTTTGGGTAATGCCCAATTCCCGCTGCAACAAAACGCCGCAACCGGGGAAGAAATAATCGGGGCTAAGAGTAGCGAAGATGATGAAATCAAGGTCTTCCTTCGCAATGCCCGCACGTTCGATGGCAACCCTTGCTGCCTTGGCAGCGATGGAAGAAGTGGTTTCTTCGTGGCGTTTTGCATAGCGCCTTTCGGCGATGCCGCTGCGCTCTTGAATCCACTCATCAGTGGTATCCATGTGGCGCATAAGGTCTTGGTTGGTAACGACCTGTTCGGGGACGTAGAAGCCGATTCCGGCGATTTTTGTGCTAGGCATGAAGGAAGTTTTAAGTTTTGAGTTAGGAGTTTTGAGTTAGGCGCTCACGGCTTCCAGCTTGCGCTCTTCCACCACACCTTTTAGTTTTTGCACCACGGCATCCATTTCACCAATGGTGTTCAAATGCGAAAACGAAAAACGGATGGCTTTGCGGCCCACTTCCGCACCAATGGCCGTGAGCACATGCGAGCCAGCCGCCTCGGCCCCCGAACTACAGGCACTGCCACCGGAGGCACTCACACCAGCAATATCGAGGTGGAGGAGCAGCAATTCCGATTTCGCCGAAGGCGGAAAGGAAACCGAAAGCACCGTATACAAATGCTCGTCGGCTGTTTGCGAGCCGTTGAATTGAATATCGTCGAAAGACTCCAACAATCGCTCCTTCAGGTAACTGCGCAAATGCTCGATATGCGCCCGGTGCTCCTCCATGCCATCATAAGCGAGTTGCAATGCCTTGGCCAAGCCCACGATACCATAGACGTTCTCGGTGCCGCCTCGCATATTGCGCTCTTGGCTGCCGCCGTCAATATAGGGCTTGAGCATGGCTTGGTGGTTAATATAGATAAAACCAACGCCCTTTGGCCCGTGGAATTTATGCGCCCCTCCGGTGAGGAAGTGAATCTTGGTTTTTGAAACATCAATGGGGAAATGGCCCATCGTCTGCACGGTATCGGAGTGGTAGAGCGCCTCGTATTGCTCGCAAAGGCGGCTGATTCGCTCCATGTCGGTCATGGTGCCGATTTCGTTGTTGGCGTGCATGAGACTGACCATGGTGCGGGTGCTTATCTCGGCTTGCAGCAGTTCCTCCAATTGGTCGTAGTCAATCCGGCCCTGTTCGTCTAGGTTCAGGTATTCAATTTGGACGCCTTGTTGTTTCAGGGTATCCAAGGTGTGCAGCACGCAGTGGTGCTCGGTCGGCTGGCTGATGATGCGTTGGATGCCGAGGTCACGCACGGCGCATTTCAGGGCCATATTGCTGCTTTCGGTGCCGCCGCTCGTGAAGAAAACCTCCCCGATGCTGGCCCCAATGAGTTTGGCCACCGTCTTTCTTGCATCCTCGATGACGGCCCGCATGGCCCGCCCTTCGGCATGGATGCTGGAGGGGTTCCCGTATTGCTCCCGCATCAAACTGCACATGGCTTCGATAACTTCGGGAAGCATGGGGGTGGTGGCGGCATTGTCTAGGTAAATTCTCATGGTTAATTTTTTGCTCAAAATGTGTAGGATGCAAAACTAAGAATTCTTGCGCTGTGCTTGCCTATCTTTGAGGCTCGATTTGGCTATTTTACACGAAAACAAATGAGATTGGAAAGCAATAAACAAGCATGGTTCAAGGATTGGTTCAACTCTCCCTACTACCATTTACTCTATAAAAACAGGGACGAGCAGGAGGCAAAAAACTTCATTGACCGACTGCTGCTGGTGCTAAAACCCACCGACGACGCCACGGTGCTCGACCTCGCCTGCGGCAAAGGGCGCTACTCCCGCTACCTCGCCGAAAAAAGCCTGTACGTGACGGGCCTCGATATTGCCGAAGAAAGCATCCGCTTCGCTCAACAATTTGAAAATGAGCACCTTACGTTCTTTCAGCACGATATGCGCCTACCCTACTGCATCAATTACTTCGACTATATCTTCAATTTCTTCACCAGCTTCGGCTATTTCGAAACGGAAAAGGACCACCTAAAAACCGTCGTGAACATCGGCAAAGGGCTGCGGCCCGATGGCAAGTTCGTCCTCGATTTTTTCAACTCAAAAAAGGTCATTCAAAACCTAAAGCCGGAAGAAGTGAAAACCGTGGACACCGTGGAGTTCCACATCACCCGCCTAGTGGACGAGCAGGGCTATATCGTCAAGAACATCCAATTTGAGGGCCAAGACCAGCATTTTGATTTTACGGAGCGGGTGCGGGCTTTTACGCTCGAAGATTTCCAAACCCTTTTCGGCAAGGCCGGAATGAAAATCGCCCGGACTTTCGGGAATTACAATCTTGATGAATTTGACGAATCAGCTTCGGATAGGCTGATTTTGGTAGGGTGCAAGGCGGGGTGTTAAATTGGAAATCTCCCTTGGTGTAAGTACAAAAAGCTTCAAAAACCTAGCTTATCTGCTTTTTTTAAAGCAAAAAACTAATTTAGCGGTGTTCCCCCTAATGTTCACTGACTAGTTCGGCAAAAGGGGGAATGTACGCACCATATTCTTCAATCTAAAACACCTCCTTATGAACGCTCCCATAGCTTTCGTTTTTGTCATGTTGACGGCCTGCAATTGCTTGAGCCATACCGTTCTGACTGACAGCCTACCCTGTGATTCGCTTTGGGCCGATGCCGGGTCAATCACCCTCAACTGCACCACCACCTCCATAGACTTCGAGGTAACTGGAACCACAAACCTGCCCGAAGCTTATGCCCAATACGAATGGACGCTCAACGGCGTGGTCGTCTCCAACACGCCTACCGTTATCGTTCAATCAATGGGGCAGTATATTTTCACCGTCACCGATACACTCAATGGCTGCTCGGCCAGCGATACGCTCGATTTCATGGAAGACCTTGATGTGCCCATCGCCGATGCCGGGCCAAGCATGTATGTTGAACCTTGCTCCAACCCAACTATTATCCTCAATGGAAGCGCCTCCTCCTCAGGCCCAATGTTCTTCTACATATGGGAAGGGCCGGGCGGCTTCATAGACTTCAATCAAAACCCAACTGTTTCAGAGCCGGGGGTATATACACTTACTGTTATCAATGATGAAAATGGTTGCTCCGCAACGGATGTAGTTGATGTTATACTACTTTTTGTGGAACTGGAATTTCCAATCGTAACCACACCAGATTCCTGCCACACCAATTCAGGTACTGCTACAGTATTAACTGGTGACCCTTCCTATCCTGTAACCTGGAGTACTGGTGAGACGACCACCACCATCACGGGGCTTGCAGCAGGCACCTATTTCGCATATGTAACTGTAGGGCTTTGCCAATTTGGCAGTAGTGCAGTTGTTGACAGCCTATCCTGTACTGGCGTCCAAGCGCTTTTAAAAGACGTATCATTTACCATACTGCCCAACCCCAACAACGGCCAATTCTCCGTGCTGCTGGACGTGGCATCGCCCCTCTCCCTCGAAATGGAACTGCTGGACGCACTGGGCCGCAGCATCGCCACCGTGCAGCCGATGAAAAGCTTCGGCACAGGCCAGCACCGAATTGATTTCCAGCAAGCTGGGCTGCCGAGCGGTAGTTATTACCTGCTGGTGAAGAATGAAACGGGGAGGATGGGGATGAAGGTGGAGGTGGTGCGGTGATGGGAAGCTACTAGTCCCACACGATTGTTCTTGCAAGTTTGCAACTTGCAAGCGCAGTCACAGGCAAATAAGCAGTCGTTTTTTGGCTTTCAATGCTGGCTTTTGCTAGGAGAAAGGCCTGCAAAACCGCCCATTCGTAGCCTTGCAAGTTGCAAACTTGCAAGAACTTCATGTATTGAATGCTGCTGAGAACAAACTTGCAACAACTGGGTTCCTGCTCACCACGCTGCCGGTTGTGGGCTTTGGCGAAGCCTCCGAGATAGTCGGATTCTACGTGCTGAGGTGGGTCATTGAGCGGTTCCACTACATACTGAAGCAGGGCATGAAAGTGGAGCGGCTACAGTTCGACAACTTCACACGTCTGAAGCACGCACTGGAGGTCTGCTCAATGGTCGCATGGCACATACTGTGGATGTCTAGGGTGGCAAAGGCCAAACCAACGGCAGAAGCAACAGAATACTTTGACAAAACGGAAATCGAAATATTAGAGAAGTGCACCAACAAGAAGATAAAAACAACGACCGATTATGTACTGGCGCTTGGACGGCTATCTGGTTTCATTAAATCAAAAGCACAGCCTTTGCCGGGCGAAAAGCTGCTGTGGCAGAGCATTAAGCTGTTAAATGCCATGAAAGCTGGCTTCTTATTGGGCCACCAGAATTATGGGACATGATTAGGTTGCAAACTTGCAAGAACTTCAAGACCTAAATTCTGCTGGAATTATACTTGCGACAACTGGGGCCCGCCACAGTCCATCGTGCTGCGCCGTGAAGGCCCGGTGATGGCCCCCGCCGCTGCTGCTGAACAGCCTGCTATTTCAACGGAAAAAACGGGGAGTGGCGAGGAGGGGTAGTAGTGATGAGTGATGAGTGATGAGTGATGAGTTTGCACTGTGCCATTTTGATTATTGGGTTTAATAAAGGAGCCTGACCGTTTGGTTGGGCTTTTTTGTTTTGTGCGAAAGCGGTGACATCTTTTTCGCAAGGATTAATTTGCAGATATGCACCGATTTATAGATGAACGCATTTAAAGTTGATGGCAGGCTTTTTAGAGAGGAGGGGGTATCAAACCCCGGTGTCCCGAAACCGCTGTGGTTTGATAACCCCTCCTATCAAAAAACCTGTTAAATTGCCCAACCCAAGCATCAAGATTAAATGCGAATACCTATAAAAGCGAAAAAGATGTCACTTCGTTTCTGCAGCCCGTTTTTGGGTAAAACGCCACTATGGAAGCAGTTTTTTAACTGCTTATTTTGTATTCCATTTTATGCCGTTTTCTTCTAAATAACTATTATTTACAATGTTGAAAATTCTTTTTGTACCAAGTGTTTTGTCTTCCAGGATTATTTTATCACCTTCAAAACTTGCTTGAACATTTGATACAATATCACCGGTCTTTAATTCTATTACATCTTTTGATTTAAACGTCAAAAAATTTGCCCCACCTAATGCTGGGTCAATATTATCTGAACCTTCTTGAATAAATGTTTTGCCATAAATCCAATCATGGTTATTTGTTTTTTCAGTTTCCATTTGCGCCGTTGTTTCTTTTTTCCCTGTTTCTTGGTTACAGCTACAAAAAGACACTAATGCGCCTGCCGAGATTGCCAAAGTAATTGATTTAATTGTCATTTTTTTTAAAATTTAGTTGTCCATTTTTCGGCAAAATTGCCACTAACTCGTTTTTTTTTGGGGGGGTGTGATAGCATGTTTTCAAGTACCCCACAAAGCTAGAAACCCTACTTAACATTCCAAACCCATGCCCTGTTTTTCTCAAGAAATCCCACAAAAACCAGTGCAGCCTCTGCCAAAATCCAGAAAACCGTTCCCGTTTCGCCGTGTTTCTTCATACTTGCCCTCAAAAAAAAATTGTGACTAGGAATTTTGAATCAAGACAAGATAATCATTTGTAAAGAGAAATTGTTCCTATCGTGTTCCCGGAAGCGGTGACGCAAATGACTTGGAGCATCCCGTCCCATATACATGAAAAACGGTGCTGATTTGGATAAATGGTGCCCGCCACAGTCCATCGTGCTGCGCCGGGAAGGCCCGGTGATGGCCCCTGCCGCTGCTGCTGAACAGCCTGGTATTTCAACGGAAAAAACAGGGAATGACGTGAATCTAAATGGTTAATGGTGAATGCCACCCATTAATCATTGACCATTAATCATTAACCATTATAAAAAAGCCTGACCGTTTGGTTGGGCTTTTTTGTTGGGTGAATCTTTGGCTACACATTTTCCAACATTTGCAGCACAATGGAAACGATATAGGCATACTCCGCATCTTTTGTCTCGACTTCAAAGAATAAAGCTTCCATGCTTTCTATCAGTCCATCTTTTTTAAGGCAACGTAATAGCTCCTCTTTTTTATCCTCCTCGTTTATCTTTA
>JADLHE010000434.1 GCA_020848965.1 Saprospiraceae bacterium | reverse complement strand
TTGGAGTAAGCCGTGACAAAAATGACCATTGGCTTTTCTCGCAGGCTCGTCAAAAACTTGGTGCCCAACATACCCGGCATTTGAATATCCAGAAACATCAAATCAATCGACTCCCGTTGCAGCACTTCCATTGCCTCAAAAGGGTTCTTGCAGGTCGCCACCAGTTCAAGGAAGGGAAGTTGCTGGATGTTTTCTTCGAGCAATTTCCGAGCGAGGCTCTCATCGTCAACGGCAATGCATTTGAGTTTCATGGTCAAATTTTTTGCGGGGCAGTATTAAAGCCATTTTGAAATCTCCTTCAATTCAGCCTCACTGAATGCTAGGTTTTTCAATGTGCCAAGATTGTCGAGCATTTGTTTCGGGCTGCTCGAACCAACCAGAACCGTCGTAATCCTTGGGTCTTTCAGCAACCAAGCGATGGCCATTTGCGCCAAGGACTGACCCCTTTGCTTCGCAATTTCATTCAAATTCCGAACCTTTTCAAGCAATTCAGGAGTAAGCGTCTCCTTTTTCAGGTAGCGGCCATCTTTAACAAGCCTTGAGTTTTTGGGCAAGCCTTTCAGGTATTTATCCGTCAAGATTCCCTGTTCCAACGGGCTGAATGCAATCGCTCCAACTCCCTGATTTTCAAGCACATCCAGCAGGCCACCTTCTACCCAGCGGTCGAACATGCTGTACCTTGGCTGATGGATGAGCAGCGGGGTGCCCAAGCTGCGCAAGATATTGGCGGCTTGCTCAGTTCTATCTGCGGGGTATTGGGAAATACCGACATACAGCGCCTTACCTTGCCGTACAATATGGTCAAGCGCCGCCATGGTTTCTTCGAGCGGTGTATCGGGGTCGGGGCGGTGGTGGTAAAAAATGTCCACGTAATCAACGCCCATTCGTTGCAGACTTTGGTCGAGGCTTGAAATGAGGTATTTCCTAGAACCTTGCGTGCCATAGGGGCCAGGCCACATGTCCCAACCCGCCTTGGTCGAGAGGATGAGTTCATCACGATATGGTTTCCAATCCTGTCGGAAAAGCCTTCCGAAATTTTCTTCAGCAGCGCCGTACGGTGGGCCATAATTGTTTGCAAGGTCAAAATGGGTGATGCCGTGGTCGAAGGAGGTTCTCAGGATGTTTCTGGCGACTTCGAGGTCATCCGTATGCCCGAAATTGTGCCAAAGCCCGACAGAAAGCAAGGGCAAAAGCAGTCCACTCTTGCCGCAGCGGCGATATTGCATGCGGTCGTAGCGGGCTTCATTGGCCCGGTAAAAGCCGGGGTCGAATTTATCGTTGATTTTCATTGATTCACTGAATTGATTGAAGGGCGAATGTGGGGAAACTGATTTGAAATTCCAAAGAAAGCGGTGAAATCAAACTCTTTCCATGAAATTCCAAATAAATGTCAATTTTGCAAGCTTTTCCAAAAAGCACAATGAAAAAGGTATGACAACAACAAACGGAAATCCAATGATTGCAGGCATTCAACAGATAGGGATAGGCAACAAAAACGTGCATGAAACATGGCGTTGGTATCGCAAAAACCTAGGTTTTGATGTGCCAGTTTTTGAAGAGGCGGCAGAGGCCAAGCTCATGTTGCCATACACGGGTGGCGAGCCACGCAGCCGACATGCGGTACTTGCCCTGAACATGCGGGGTGGGGGAGGACTCGAAATTTGGCAGTACACTTGCCGCATTCCACAAGCTGCTGCTTTTCAGCCACTTGTGGGTGATACGGGCATTTATATCATGAAAATAAAGTCGGATGATGTTGCTTCCATGCACCGCACTTTTCTCAATAATGGGGAAGAAATTTTGGGGGAATTGTCCAAGAACCCTGCTGGCCAACAGCATTTTTTCCTCAACGACCCTTACAATAACCTGATTGAAGTCGTGGAAGGCAATAGCTGGTTTGCAGCTGGAGAGCGCAAGATTGGTGGCGTATTGGGCTGCACCATCGGCGTGACCAATATGGATAATTCCATTGCTTTTTACAAGGAAATTTTGGGCTGTGACACCATTGTCTATGACGAAACCGGCAATTTCAAAGACCTTTCTGATTTGCCGGGTGGTGGTTACAGATTCCGCCGGGTTTTGCTTAGGGTCGGCAAGAACAGGCAGGGTGCATTTTCTAAGCTCTTGGGCGATTACGAAATCGAATTGATAGAATCGCTCGACCGCAAGCCCAATAAGATTTTTGAAGACCGCTTCTGGGGCGACCTTGGTTATATCCACCTCTGCTTCGACATTTGGGGCATGAACTCCATGAAGTCGCTTTGCGAAGCAAAAGGTTACCCGTTCACAGTGGACAGCGCCAATAGTTTTGACATGGGCGAAGCTGCGGGCCGTTTCAGCTACGTGGAAGACCCGGACGGAACCTTGATTGAGTTCGTTGAAACACATAAAATTCCCATCCTCAAAAAAATCGGCTGGTACCTCGACCTCCGCAAAAGAGAACCGGGCAAGCCGCTGCCCAATTGGATGTTGAAAGCACTTGGCTTGAACCGGGTTAAGTGAAATCGGAATTGACTATGAATCGCATCAACGTTTGGTCCAGTCCTCGGAACATCAGCACCGCTTTCATGTACAGCTTTGCGCAGCGAAATGACACTACGGTGGTGGACGAGCCACTCTACGCCCATTACCTCTCCAAAACCGACTCGGAAGCTGGCCACCCCGGTACGGCAGAAGTCTTGGCAAGCCAGGAAAACGATGGGGATAGGGTAGTGGAGGATGTGATTTTTGGTGCTTACGCAACTCCCGTGGCGCTCTTCAAGCAAATGACCCACCACCTCATCCATATTGATTGGTCGTTCATGTTGCGAACGCAAAACGTGATGCTCATCCGCAACCCAAGGGAAATCATCCACTCTTATTCCAAGGTGATTCCGAACCCAGCCATGCACGATATTGGTGTTGAAAAACAATTGGAGGTTTACGAGTATTTGTCGCAGCACAACCGACTGAATGCCGTGGTGGATGCTCGTGAATTATTGTTGAATCCAAGCGTTGTGCTGTCGCAATTATGTGAACGACTTGGGCTTTCTTTCGATGAAAATATGCTAAAATGGGCGCCGGGTGCAAGGCCGGAAGATGGCGTTTGGGCAAAGCATTGGTACAGCAAAGTCCACAGTTCTACTGGATTTGAGCCTTATGAAGAAAGGCAATTTGAGCTGGCACCGAACTTGGAAAAGCTTGCCGAGCAATGCCAGCCGTTTTATGAGAGACTTTACAAAGTTGCGCTCAAAGCTTGACCTATTTTCAAATGGGAAACCATGTCCGCAACACTTTTAGCTACTTGGCGTTTTCAGAAAGTCAAACTGGTGCGAATGGATAATAGCTTGACGGTAATTGTGCCAAAACTGAAGTCCATTCCCAAAATCTGAAATCAAATGGTTCTCCTCGATAATTACCAAGTCCGCAATATTGGCAACCTCGAACTACTAGCCAAGCAAGTAGTGGAAGGCTTTATTATTGGCCTTCACAAATCGCCGTTTCATGGTTTTTCTGTTGAATTTGCAGAGCACCGCCTCTATAATCCCGGCGAAACAACGAAGGACATAGACTGGAAAGTGTACGCCCGCACCGACCGGATGTACACCAAAAAATACGAGGAAGAAACCAACCTTCGTTGCCAAATTGTCTTGGACATCAGTTCGTCCATGTACTTCCCGGAAGTTGGGAAAGACACCCAGAACTACACCAATAAAATCCGGTTTTCAGCGCTGGCTGCTGCCTCTTTGATGAACCTTTTGATGAAACAAAGGGACGCTTTTGGGCTTACAATATTCGACAATGAGGTGCGCAATCACACCCGTTGCAAAGCAAGTACTTCCCATTACCGGCTGCTGCTCACTTATCTTCAGCAAGCCATTGAGCGGAACGAGCGCAACCGGACAACTTCGGCCACGCAGGCATTGCACCAAATTGCGGACAGCATCCACAAACGCTCGTTGGTCGTGATTTTCAGTGATATGTTCGAGCATTCCAACAACCCAGAGGCTCTATATTCCGCTTTGCAACACCTGAAACACGCCAAACACGAGGTCATACTCTTCCATACGGTTGACAAGTCCTTGGAAATAGATTTTGAATACGATAACCGCCCCTACCTTTTCATTGACATGGAAACAGGGGAGGAACTTCGGCTCCAACCCAACCAAGTGAAGGAAACTTATGTGAAACAGGTGGCAGCTTTCAAGGAGGAACTGCGTTTGAAATGCATGCAATACAAAGTTGACTTTGTGGAGGCCGACATCAACCAAGGTTTCAGGCCCATCCTGCAAGCTTGGTTGGTCAAGCGCACCAAAATGCGGATTTAAGCGCCTTGGATTCTTGGAATTATGAGACTACATTTTTTCATACTGATTTTACTGGGAGCGCTCGCAGGATGCTATGAACCCACCGAGGGGTGTTTGGATATAGACGGCACCAACTACGACCCCAGTGCCGATGACCCTTGCTCGGATTGTTGCACTTACCCAAGCCTTTCGCTTTTGCTCCAACACCATGTAATTATTCCAACCAACCCAGATACCAGTGTTGCCATGAAATATGGCACGAGGTATCCTTCTCCATTGGACACAAATCATCTTTTCTATATAGATAGGTGCAGGTTTTTTGTTTCAGATTTGAAATTGGTGCGTGCAAATGGCGAGGAATTGGGCGTGCTGGATTCAGTTTGGCTGCCCCTTTTAGGCGGGGATTCTGTTTATGTAGAAAACAATTTCTCCAAGCAAGACCGGGATATTTACACTGCCGTAAAACATGGAACCATCAGAACAAGCAAAGAATTTCAAGGGGTAAAATTCACGGTAGGGCTTTCACCAACCATTCGCCAAGTTTGGGTGGACACCTTAACAGCAGGCTTGTCATTGGCGGTTGAGAACGACACACTTAGCTATCGGAAAACAGAGGGGATACTTCCCTTTCACCTTATTATCAGAAGGGACACCATGCCCGATTCCGCACCAATTGACCTGGTTTTTAAGGAAGAAAGACAAATATCACTACCTTTTCCCCAAACTGTTTTTGTGGATAGGGGTTTCAAGGTAAAGGTCACTTTGCGCCTGAATTATATGACCTTGTTCAAAGAGGTTGACTTCAAAAATGATTCAGAAACAGTGATTTGGAGTAAAATTGACAGCCAGTTAGCCAATGCGTTTTCTGTTGTTTCAATGGTTTTGGAATAGCCTTACCTTTGGCTTAAATTCATTTTTGTCCTATCCAATAAAATTTGCGAAATGAGAAACTTAGCCTTCTTACTGTTAGCAATCCTAGGTTTTGCCGCCTGCGGCGATGACGATGCCCAACCTAAAGACCCTGCGGCAACCGTCAACCTCAATTTCAGGGCCTTGTACAATGGCAATCCGCTCGTGCTGTATCAGCCCTTGGATTATCCTGATGGCAAGCAAATTCGGTTGCAGAACTTTAATTTCTTTGTCTCGAAAATCAAACTTTTAGGGGAAGGAACCACACCAGATTACCAGCTTTCAGGCATAGAGTTTTTCGATTTTGTTGGCAACCAAGATGCCACCGCCGCCGAAAAACCACTGACCCGCAATTATGAAAAGGTGCCATTGGGGACCTATAAGGGTATAAGCATTGATTTTGGCGTGCCATCGGAATTGAACAATGCGAATTCTGGGAGCCTTCCTAGTGACAACCCACTTAGGCAGCATTTTGCATCCCATTATTGGAGCGATTGGGACAGCTATATTTTCATGAAATCAGAGGGGATTTATGATTCAACGGGAGATGGAGTTTTCAACCAAAGCGATATTGGCTTTGAACACCATCCGGGCACCAACGAGGTACTGACAAGCGTGACGTTGCTCCAACCCATTGTGCTGACGGATAAACTGGTTTATGATTTGAACCTATTTGGTGATGTTTACGAAATCTATGTGCATGAAGGGGTAGCGCTCGACCTATCCGACCCCGCCAATAAAAACACACAATCTTTGTCAGACTTGCCGTTGGCTAAATCATTGATGAACCATTGGTTATCCGCACTCAGCTTATAAATATTAGCAAGATGAAAAAAATACTTTTTCTGCTTTTATTTGGCATTTTGACCTTAATGGCAGCTTGCAAAGACGATGATGATGGTGGTGGCACTTTTAACGGCGAAGACCTGACCAACATCGCTTATGAGCCAACTCCGCATGAGCTTGTCATCCCAAAGGGCTTGCCTTCCATGAACATCCCAGCCGACAACCCACTGACCGAACAAGGCATTGAGCTGGGGCGAAGGCTGTTTTATGACCCAATCCTTTCCAAGGACAGCACTATTTCATGCAGTAGCTGCCATAGTTTAAAGTTCAGCTTCAATGATGTGAAGGCCATAAGTCCCGGCGTAGGTGGTTTGCTTGGTACCCGCAGTTCCATGTCCTTGATAAATATTGGCTTTCAAAACAACGGCTTATTCTGGGATGGTCGATCGTTGACACTGGAAGACCAAGCCTTGCATCCGGTGGAGAACCCTGTGGAAATGGCCGAGATTTGGGACAATGTTGAAGTCAAATTGCAGCGCAGTGCCGACTATAAAAAGCGGTTCAGGGAAGCGTTTGGCATTTCCAACAGCCTTGAAATCACGAAAGAACTTGCTGCGAAAGCGCTTGCACAATTTGAGCGGACGCTCATCAGTGCTAACAGTCGGTATGACAAAAAGCGATGGCAACTTGACCCAAACCCATTTTTGCTCTCAGACCTTGAGGTGGATGGTCAAAAAATCTATTATGACGACCTGCTTGGAACGGCTGGCGCTCCAACTGGGCATTGTGCGCATTGCCATGATGGCTCCGCACTTTATAGCTCTGAGGTGTACCGAAATAATGCCATTACGCAAGTTGCCAGTTTGGATGACTTCCCGGATAAAGGAAGAGGTGAGGTGACCAAGTTGAGGAGTGATAATGGCATGTTCAAATCATCTTCGCTTCGCAATATCGCTTTGACCGCCCCTTATATGCACGATGGAAGGTTTCAAACTTTGGAAGAAGTAATAGAGCACTACAATTCTGGCGGGCATTATGCTGAAAATGTGGTGACTGGCTCCATAACGACCTTAAATCTGACGGATTATGACAAAAAAGCATTGCTTGCATTTTTGCATACGCTAACAGATACTAGTTACTACAATAATCCTGCTTTCCAGAATCCATTCAAATAATGGCAGATGGTAATGCTTGAAATTAAAAAAGGAATGTTGGGTCACCCAACATTCCTTTTTTCTTAGCTGATTTTAGCTACGGTTTGTCCCTATTTGCCAATTGCCCGCAAGCGGCATCAATGTCCTTTCCCCTGCTGCGGCGCACGGTCGTCATCACACCGTTATTGCTCATGAAACGAGCAAAGCGGTCAATTTTGTCAGCATCCGCCTTCACAAAATCCAAGCCTGGGACAGTGTTGTATTCGATGATATTGACTTTCACCGGGAAGCGTTTGCAAAGGTTCAGCAGCGCCACGGCGTCTTCGTAGCTTTCGTTGAAGTCGTTGAAAGCAATGTATTCATAGCTCAACCGATTCCCTGTTTTTTGATAAAAATAATGCAGGGCGTCCATCAGCACTTCCAAATTGTTCTGCTCGTTGATGGGCATGATTACGTTCCGTTTTTCGTCCGTGGGAGCGTGCAGGGAGAGCGCAAGATTAACCTTTGCATTATCCTCGGCAAGCTGCATGATCATTTTTGCAATGCCCGCTGTGCTGACAGTTATCCGCTTTGGCGACATCCCCAATCCTTCTGGTGAGGTAATCCTGTCAATACTTTCCATCACGGGGCGGTAGGCCAACAAAGGCTCGCCCATGCCCATATAGACGATATTGGTCAATGGGTGGTTGAAAACAGCTTCACATTGGCGGTTCACCAAAAGCACTTGGTCATAAATTTCGGCAGCGTCGAGGTTGCGCACCCTTTTCATTTGGCCCGTTGCACAGAATGCACAGGTCAGACTGCATCCAACTTGACTGGATACACAGACCGTGAATCGGTTGTCATCCGGAACCGGAATCAATACAGATTCAATAAGGTGGCCATCGTGCAGTCTAAACCGGGTCTTGATGGTGCCGTCATTGCTGTGCTGCACCTTGTCTTCCACAATAAAATGAATGACAAAATTGGCATCCAACCACTCCCGCAAAGGCTTGGAGAGGTTGGTCATCTGCTCAAAACTATGTGCGCCTTTCTTCCAAAGCCATTCCCAGACTTGGTTGGCCCTGAATTTTGGCTCCCCCTTTTCGATGAAGGCAGCAATGAGGTCTGCCTTTGAAAACTGCCGAATGTCCTTTTTGATAATTGCTTCAATCATGCTGCAAAGGTAGATACTGGAAATTACAAGCTGTCCAAATCCTATTTTTTGCTGACGTCATAATGTGATTCAATACTGCAATTTGCCATTTTGACACGCCATTTTTTACAAAACCGAGGATAAAAATGACAGTTCGTCACAAAAAACCGTCTGGCACAAAAGGTGATAGGCACGGGTGTCAGTCGGTGAACCATTTCCTAACTGATAGACCTTGTTCAGCCTTTTGAAAGAACAAGAACAGCATTCCAACAATAAAACAATTCAACATTCAAAACAGTAGATTACTATGAAGTTTAAGCCAATCAACGACCGGGTGGTTGTTAAACCAGCACCTGCAGAAGAAAAGACGAAGGGAGGCATCATCATCCCTGACACCGCCAAAGAAAAACCACAGCGTGGCGAAATCGTGGCTGTCGGACCTGGTAAGGACGATAAGAAAATGACCGTCAAAAAAGGCGATATCGTGCTTTATGGCAAATACGCCGGCCAAGAAATGAACTTCGAAGGCGAAGACTTCCTCATCATGCGTGAGGATGATATCTTGGTTGTTTTGGACAAGTAATTTCCTTTTTAACCACCTGAAAATCAAAGCTTTCGGCTGAAATAAAAGCCGTTGCACAACATCAACAATAACTCAATCCAACAATTTCTAGATTATGGCAAAAGAAATTTCTTTTGATAGGGACGCCCGTGAGAAACTCAAAAACGGCGTTGACGCTTTGGCGAACGCAGTAAAAGTAACCCTTGGCCCACGTGGCCGCAACGTGGTTATCCAAAAGAGCTTCGGTGCTCCATCAGTAACCAAAGACGGCGTATCCGTTGCCAAGGAAGTGGAACTGGAAGACGCCGTTGAGAACATGGGTGCGCAAATGGTGAAGGAAGTTGCTTCCAAAAC
>JADLHE010000433.1 GCA_020848965.1 Saprospiraceae bacterium | reverse complement strand
GCTATCTGCATGGCCAATTTGAAAATTAGGCTGATTGAAACAGATGCCATTATCGAAAGGGGGGATTTACCAAAACTAAAAGGCACCCAACAATTGTACGTCCAACTCTTCCAAAACCTGTTGTCGAACGCCATAAAATTCGTCAAACCGGGCGAGACGCCGCAAATTAGGATTACTTCAGAGGAAAAATTCGATGCCGTTCTAATTCATGTTACAGACAACGGTATCGGTATTTCAGAAGAGAATCAAGAAAAGATTTTTGAAATTTTCAAACGGCTGCACCACCAAAGTGAATATGAAGGGACGGGTATCGGTCTAGCCATTTGCATGAAGATTGTAAAACGGCTTGGTGGGGTAATAAAGGTCAAGTCTGAACTTGGAAATGGGGCAACGTTCACGCTGGTATTTCCCACCAGTAAAAGCGAGTAATTTTAAAATGGTGGCAAACCTAAGCTGTGTAAATGGTGACGCTACCTACCTTGATTTGTATTTCATTTGAAACCTTCGGTAAAGCGCTTCCTGCTTGTTGTCCAAATCCAACTTCCTTCCCTGAATGAAAGCACTGGTAACCTTGTTGGTGCGCATATCCAATGCATCACCTTCTGAAATGAACAGGGTTGCGTCCTTCCCAACCTCTATTGTGCCAACTGTTTTTCCAATGCCAAGAATTTCGGCCGTGCTGCCCGTCAGCGCTTTGACGGCATCTTCATACGCCAAGCCAAAACCCACGGCTTGGCCAGCTTGGAATGCCAAATTGCGCTGTTTCCAGAAGCCATCATGGGCAAAGCACCATTTGATGCCAGCATCCTGCAAAATCTTAGGGGTTTTAAAAGGTTGGTCAATATCGTCATCTTCTCTGCTGGGCAATTGTTGCGTAGTCGAATAAATTACAGACACATCGTGTGCTTTTAGGAAACTGGTTATCAACCAGGCTTCTTTAGCGCCTACAATAGTAGGTTTCAATTGAAAATGCGTTGCAAAAAGAACAGCCTCCTGCATGCCAGTTGCAGCATTCGTATGAATGAAGAGCTTCTTTGAGCCATCAAAAACGCCCTTCATCGCTTCCATTTTCAGGTTCTTAGTAGCGGCTGGATTTTCGCTATAGGCCCTTGCCTGTTGGAAAAAATCCTCCAACTCCCTCAATTGGCTTGCATACTCTTCGTTGCGCTCATTGCGGTTTTCTTGCCAATTCCACTTACTTGCATTCGGCCAGACCAAATGCATAGCGAAATCGGTAGAGTATGCGGCGTCTTGCCAGTTCCATGCATCAAGCTTTACGATACTGGATTGGCCCGGTATCCGCCCACCCGTTGGGGTGATTTCAGCCATCAGAACGCCCATGGAGCGCACGGTTGGCGTCACCTCCGAATCTGTATTGTAGGCGATGATGGAACGGATATTGGGGTTCAGGCTGCCTATCTCACTGGCATCGGCCGTAGCTCGCACAGCTTCTATCTCCTGCAAGCCAAGCTCTGTATCGGGTGCTATGAACCCTGGATACAAATGTTTCCCTGTCGCATCTATCACAAGGTGCCCTGGAAATCCCCTTCCTACCGCCATGTTTCCAACAAACGTAATTTTGCCGTTCTCAAAGGCTATGTAGCTGTTTTCAATGACTTGCCCATTGCCTAAATGGGCCGTTGCGTTGGTAATAAGTATGGGCTGTGATTGAATTTGGGCAGGTACAGGCACGCTCTGAGCCTTGGAAACCCAAGGAGAAGAGATTATTGTCAAAAATGCAAGCAGTCGGACTATTTTCATTTTTTTGTAGGCAGTTAATTGGATTTGGAATGGAGCAAAGATAGGAATGACGGTTAAAATGCAACTTTCCATTGGAAATCGAGTACAGAATTGCGAAAAATTCGCAGTTCTAAGAATAATTCATAGGTGAAAATACGCCTACAATACTATCAGAAAGCTGAATTCGTAACCAACCTTTGCAGAAATTAAATCATCTTAGTTTAAACCGCATGCGCCTATAGTCATAGCATGAAAACTAAAAGCCATGCATGTCTTTTGTAAAACCAGTATCTATGGCAAATTCAAAACCCGCATCCAAGTTCAGCACGATGTTCGCGGCCATCGTAATTCCGTTGGTAATTGTAATCGGTATCATCGTTTACAAAGTCATTCTCGGCAACCCAGCAAATTTTGAGGGAGGCAATCTTGAGGGTCACCCACTGCAAGGCAACTACCTAGGTATGATGTACAAAGGGGGCGTCTTGGTACCTATTCTTATGGGTGCATTCTTGCTAGTTTGGACCGTATTTTTTGAGCGCACCTTCACTTTGATGAGTGCAAGCGGCAAAGGCTCTTCTCAAAATTTCATCCGCAAGGTTCAGCACTTCCTGTCAGGTGGTGACATCAACAGTGCGATTGCTGAGTGCGACAAACAAAAAGGTTCAGTAGCTAACGTAATTAGGGCTGGCCTTGAGAAGTACAAAGAGGTCGAAAAAGAGCCAAACATGGATCGTGACCAAAAAGTACTTTCCATTCAAAAAGAAATCGAAGAGACCACTGCACTCGAACTTCCAATGTTGGAGCGCAACCTCATCATTTTGGCAACCCTTTCAGCCATTGCAACCCTTATGGGTCTGCTTGGTACGGTGTTCGGTATGATTCGGGCCTTCTCGGCCATCGCTACCAGTGGTGCACCTGACGCAGTTGCACTTTCTACGGGTATTTCTGAGGCGCTTATCAACACAGCCCTTGGTATCAGTACTTCGGCGTTCGCAATCATTTTCTACAACTACTTTACTACCAGGATTGATGGTATGACCTATGCCATTGACGAGGCTGGTAACAGTATTACCCAGACCTTTGCCGCAAAACACAAACTTGTTGGTTAATTAAAGACACAATTTTGATTAGCTGTGTATGCACTGGCGTTCCAGTCTGCACTGATAACGGATTGTTTCTTAAAAATGAAAGGGCATGGCAAAAGCCAAGATAGCTCGAAAGAGTACAGCAATTGACATGACGGCGATGTGCGATGTGGCATTCTTGCTGCTGACTTTCTTCATTCTCACTACGAAGTTCAGGCCGCAAGAATTAGCTCAAATCAACATCCCTGCATCTACTGCCCAAATTCCTATTCCTGATGCGAACATCCTGTTGATTCAGGTGAGCGATAAAGGAAAAGTGTATGTAGGTGTGGATGACCAAAATACAAGGGGTCTCTGGCTTGACAAGATAGTTGAACGCTATCAGTTGCCAAAGCCTACCGCAGCTCAAGTCGCCAATTTTAAGTTGATGGACGCATTTGGAGTGCCAGCAGAGCGTATTCCAGAACTAATTGGTGCAAAAGCAGACCAATTGGCGAAAATTGAACAACCTGGTATCTTAATGGATTCTCTTAATAACCAATTAGGGGATTTAGTAAGGATGGCGAGGATTGTCAACAATGACCTGCGCATTGCCATTAAATGTGACGGTGCTACGGATTACGACAAAGTTGACAAGGTAATTCAGACACTGCAAGACCAAAAAGTGAATAAATTTAATCTGATAACTTCCGCCAGGACCTCTGGAGAAGCGAAAGAATAAATAACAACAAGAGTGAAACCGAACGAACCATTCTTTAGATAGAAGCTTGTTTCGATTCGGTTTCGCTTTAAAAATATTGAGTCATGGCAGAAATGACCACCCCCGAGAGTGGGGCGAAAAAGAAAGGCCATAAGAAAGTCCGGTCAAAGAAAATGTCAACTAGGGTTGACTTGACAGCGATGGTGGATTTGGGCTTCCTTCTTATCACCTTCTTTATGTTGGCAACTACCTTCAACAAGCCTAAAGCAATGGAGGTGAACAAACCAGCGAAGGATGATGAAATAGACCAGAAGGATTTGCCTGAAATCAAACAGTCAAAAACCTATACCGTCCTGATTGCCGCAAATGATAAAGCCTATTGCTACACCGCAAGTGATGATGACAGTGGCAATGTGTCTGTGGATAGTACCGACTTTTCCAGGACGGGCTTTAGGGAAAGGCTCAGGGAAAGGCAAAAGGCAGTTGCCACACAATGGGGTTCGCAGGATGAACTTTTCGTACTCATCAAACCATTGCCCCAATCGGATTACAGGAACCTTGTAAACGTATTGGACGAAATGGCTATAAACGGTGTGAAAAAATACGCCATCATTGACGAATTCAATGGCCCGGATAGCTTAATTGTAAAACAGGTTGGTCAAAGTTTTGAACCAGCTGCTGCAAGCAACTAAAGCTGTCTTCATGTGTTTTTCTTTCAAGGTTTAATTTGTTTTAAGCCTAGTGTGTAAAATCATCTCTTAACTACATCAAAGGGATAAAAGTTATGACAATTGAACGAGTCAATCTTGACAACCTTTATACTTCAATTCATTTTTAAAGCCTATGGAGACTAATAGCGTTGCCAAAAGCAATATCACTGACTACCTCAAGGCAGATATTGATGATATCATCTTTGAGTACAGGAACAAGTCTTACGGGGGATACCTGCTGAGAAAGCTCTATCCTTCCAACATGACCAAGGGCAATATCGTAGCTACATTGCTTTTTATTTTAGGCATCACGATTCCGCTTATCGCTAAGTTCGTCAAGGATAGGTTGCCTGAAGAAGAACTCATCAATGCAGAGGTTACTTTAGCAGAGCCTCCGCCATTGGATCCGAAGGCACCGCCGCCACCGCCACCACCGCCGCCACCAGCGCCACCTAAAAAGGCAACCATTGCCTTTGTGAAGCCTGTGGTTAAGAAAGATGAAGAGGTGACGGAAGAAGTGGCACCACCTGATGTGGACGATCTCAAAGATATCGAGATCAGTACCAAAACACAGGAAGGTACAAATGATGGTGTTCCCGATGGCTTGGACGAACCTGTAGAAGAGGCACCTCCCGCTGTTGTGGAAGAGGTTAAGAAAGAAGAGCCTGAGGAAGTCTTCAAAGTCGTGGAACAGAAACCAGAGTACCCCGACGGCGAGGCTGCGATGCTCAAGTTCATTTACGAAAACATCAAGTACCCTAATATTGCAAGGGAAAATGGTGTGGAAGGAACGGTCTATGTACGCTTTGTAGTGGAAAAAGACGGTTCTGTATCCAATGTCGAGGTCGTTCGTGACATCGGCGGCGGTTGCGGTGAAGAAGCCATGAGGGTCGTTAAAAAATTCCCGAAGTGGAACCCTGGCAAGCAAAGGGGCCGAGCAGTGAGGGTATTCTTCAACCTTCCGGTCAAGTTCAAACTTGAGTAAAATTGTAAGTACAAAAAAATATTCAGGTATCTATTTTTGAACCTGTGTTTTCAAGTAAAACGGTTGGCATAACTCAGGTTGAGTCAACCGTTTTGTTTTTTACCTATGTCATCAGCACCTTTAGTTCTCAGGATTTTGTTAAGTTTGGCCTATTTGGGGGTGGGGCTGTTTGTGCTCATTTGCAGGCCATTCCAATCGGCCACCTTTGATTTCCCTTTTGCCTTTGCCTGTTTTGCATATGGTGCGTACCGGGCCTACCGGGCGATAAGGATGTATCGGGAAGAAACAATCGAGGAATGAAAAAAGCAATCGCCATTTTGTCTGTAGTCGTGGCGCTTTTCAGTTGTGAAAAAATGCCAGAAAACGCACCTACTTATGGGAAGACAAAAGTAGTAGCCGACGAGACTTTATTCCCAATTGTAGATGCGCTGGAGAAAGCATTTGAACATACGTATCCAAAAACTTCCGTGGAAGTTGTTTATGTGCCAGAGGCCGCTGCATTCAATGCTTTTTACAATGATAGCGCAACCGTTATCATCAGTGCAAGAATGTTGAATGAAAAGGAGGCATCCTATTTCAAGAACAAAAAATTGAACCCTAGAACAGCCATACTTGCAAACGACGCCATCGCATTGCTGTTCTCCCCATCAAACAAAGACACAGCTTTGACCTGCGAACAGGCCATCGCAATTTTCAAAGGAGAGATAACGGATTGG
>JADLHE010000432.1 GCA_020848965.1 Saprospiraceae bacterium | reverse complement strand
CAATAATTACTATGAACACCACTGCACAACTTTCCGAAGGAAACCACGTACAAAATTCGGCTATCAGCTCCGACGACGACCATGAACGAAGTTACAATTCTTTGAGTCCGAAATTTAGTTTTTTAGCGTTGTTTTCCATGAACAAAATCAAGAACGTATCCATTGGAGTCATTGGATTGGCCGCATTGGCTTTTTACAATTTCAGAGGCTCCAGACCCACCGCTGCTGCCTGCCTTGAGTTGCCGACTGTGGTACACAGCTCCATCGAACGCAATGGCAAATCCACCGCACACCAAGATTTTGATGCAACTTTTGTGAAGTCCGATTGGACGGAACTTGGCTTCCCGGTCATTACCGAAGATATTCGATTGGCGCTGCAACACCAACTGCATGTGCTGGAAAAATCGGACATAGGTGACGACCACAAGTTTGCAAACTTGAACACCAGTTATTCGGAATTGAAAGAGGTGTTGGAACTGTTGATTCATCGCTCCGGCACCCAACCCAACGACCTGCATCAATACCTTGATGCGTTTCAAACAAGCGGCGATGACAAGGAAGGAAACGTCTATTTCACGGGCTATTTCACCCCAGTGTTGAAAGTGAAAAAGGAGAAATCGGGCAAGTACAAATACCCGATTTATGCTTTCCCAGAAGATTGGAAAGGGAAAATGCCCAGCCGCAAAGAGATAGTCACAAAAGGTGCCTTAGATACCCTTGACCTTGCATTGGCCTATGCTACCAATCCCCTCGATATATATTTCATGCAGTTGCAAGGTTCTGGCACCATTGAATATGTTGATACCAAAGAGCGTGTGCTGCTCCGTTATGCGGGCGAAAACGGCCACCCTTACCGCAATATCCAGCATTTTTTCAAAAACCGGGACGACCTCAAAATCGGTAGCCTGACGCACGAGGGCATCCACCGTTTTTTGATGAAACACCCGGAGAAAATGGACAGCGTGCTGTTCTACGACCCATCCTACACTTTCTTCGAACCCAAAAAAGGCTTGGCAAAAGGTTCGGGCAATGTACCCCTAATGACGGATATTTCCATTGCTGCCGACCCTCGGTACTTCCCAATGGGCAGTGTGGTGCTGGCGGCGGTGCCCGTTTATCACAATGGTCGGGTCACCCACCACCAATACCGTTTGTTGCTGCCGCAAGACAGGGGCGGGGCCATCAAAGGTGCTGGTCACGTGGATTTGTACTGTGGAAATGGTGAGCTTGGGCTTAGAAAAGCATCGAGCTTGCACCATTATGGAAAGATGTGGGTGCTGTTGCCAAAGAAGGACCAACCGCAAGTGGCTTTGGCCGATTAACCCGATGGATTTTAAACAGAAAAGCCTCAATGGACGCACCGTTGAGGCTTTTTTGTTTTGGGCTGCGCCCAAATTATTTGAATGCCAAGCTGATTCTAAAACCGAACTCGAATTCCCGCATATTGGAACGGTCGTTGGTGCCGACCAACTGGCCCTTGCTGGCTAGTTCGGTGAAATCTTCCCAATACAATTGATGGAAATAGCGGTAGCCAACGGAAGGGGCCACGGTCAACAATGGTGTCAACTTGAATTCCAAAAATAGGCTTGCGCCGAAACTTGGTGCCAGGCAATGGCTTTTGAAGGACTCGAACTCCGTGTTTTCCAAGTTTTTGGGTCGGTCGTAGCGCATACTTGCAAAGCCCAGACCCGGCGAAATTTGTAAGAAAGGCCGGAATGGCGTCTTATTGCCATTTTTGTCTTTTTTGCCCCAAAGGGCAAACTCTATATTGCCTTGCAGGCCAATCATTCCAATCTTGAAATAGTGGGGGTAATAGACCGAATTGGCATACATCACCTGTATCCCAGGCCGGAGGCGAATGGCATCATCGTTTAATGAGAAGGCGTAGTCAATCACGCCATTCGTGCCGTTTTGAAGAAACTCGGCTTTGCGATGGACGATAAAATTTTCGGGAATGGCCTGCCACAAGGTAGCACGGGATTGGGTGCTGCTCACCACAATGCCCAACTGCGCCTTTAACGGAAAGGCGAAGGCGAACAGGGATAGAACGATGAGCTGGTTTCTCATGCCAATTTGGTGAATTCAACCGTAAAGCAATCAAAACGGAAAGACATGGTGGAAAGTGCCAAAGGTTGGATTTTAACGGAATATGTTTCGAAATTGCCTTCTTGTTGTTTGCTACTCGGATTTTGCGCTTTTTACTCAGCAATCCCCTTGTTTTGACCAACTCGCCATTTCTTCCCACCTTTGCCACGGATGCCGCCAAAATCCAGCATCCGACATCCAATATCAAACAGTATCCAGTATCCAGTTATGGTCATCCAAAGCAATACCATTGAACCCGGACAAAACAGCGTCCTGAAATTGAGCGTGGGTCGGCTTCCATCCGACACCAAGATTTATTTGAACGTCCATGTGTTCCGTAGCTCGGAGCCGGGGCCAACCGTGCTCATCATGGGCGGCGTGCATGGCGATGAAATCAATGGGGTGGAAATAGTGCGCAGAACCTTGTCCATGCGATGGTTTGAAGGCTTGCAGCGGGGGAGCGTCGTCGCCGTGCCCTTGGTCAATATGCAGGGGTTCAACAGCTTCAATCGGGATGCAATGGACGGCAAAGATGTGAACCGCAGCTACCCCGGCTCGGCCAATGGTTCAATGGCTTCCCGGCTTGCGTATATTTTCAGCAAGCACATCCTGCCCGTAATTGATTTTGGCGTGGACTTCCACACAGGCGGCAACAGCAACTATAACTACCCGCAAATCCGCTACTCACCGACCGACCCCAAAAGCCAGGAATTGGCGGAGGCTTTTGGCGCACATTATATTGTGGGCAGCAAGTTCATCCCGAAATCGCTTCGCAAAACTGCATTTGACCAAGGCAAGTCCATTGTCGTCTTCGAGGGCGGTGAAAACCTGCGTTTCGACCAGCTTTCCATTGACCACGGGCTGGCGGGCATTCGGCGACTGCTGCATGCCAATGGGAT
>JADLHE010000431.1 GCA_020848965.1 Saprospiraceae bacterium | reverse complement strand
CATGTTTACCCCAAACTACGAAACTAGAAGGTACTGCTACCATAGTTATTTCACAATTGCAATCCTCAAGTTTTGCCTCTTTCTCTTCTTCAATATTTATTTGGTCGCTAGGATTAATATTTGTTTTAGTTACTGAAACAATCGGGGCTGATGTTTTTTTGAAAGTATTTTTATCATTTTCCGCATGGTTTGTTCCTGATTTAGTAGCCTTTGTATTTGATGCGTTCTTGTTTTTTGCAGAATTATCCAAAGCATCTTTTTTAGTTTCCAATCTATTCAAACCTTTAGTGTTATCGATATCCTTCGGGTATTCTGTGGACTTGTTTAATTCGTGTTCTAGCCCTAAAAATGTTCTTATTTCTGGCGTTAGCAATGCTGCTACCATAGCCACTATGGCCAATAATAAGCCAATGAATGCTATTTTATCATTAAACGTTTTCATTCAGATAGAAGGTTGAGATGAATGGAATAATAATTGGTTGTTTACCGGTTCAGATTCATTTGTATTAATCAATGTTTAATCTTAATTTTTTCTGACATCGGGGAGGTTCTAAACCTCCCCGACGTTCCCGTAATCCCCTACGGCCTATTCTTCAACCACCTATCCAACCACCCAAAAAACTCCCGCTGCCACAACAAGCTATTCTGCGGCTGCTGCACCCAGTGCCCTTCATCGGGGAAGTAGAGGAACTTGCTGGGGATTCCCTTCATTTGCGCAGCGGTGAAAGCTTGCATCCCCTCGCTTTCCGGCACCCGGAAGTCGAGGCCGCCGTGGATGACGAGCATCGGGGTGTCCCAGTTGTTCACGTATTTGTGGGGGCTGTCCAGCTTCCAGGTCTCGCCGGCGTTGGGGTTCCAGTAGGGGCCTTCGAGGTCATGGTTGGCGAAGAACATTTCCTCGGTGGTGCCATACCAGCTTTCCATGTTGAACATGCCGCAGTGGGCGATGAACGCCTTGAAGCGCTTTTGGTGGTTGCCCGCCAGCCAGTAGCTGGAATAGCCGCCGAAGCTGGCCCCGACACAGCCGAGGGCGTCCTTGTTCACATAAGGCTCGGTGGCCACGTCGTCAATGGCGGAGAGGAGGTCTTGCATGGCTTGGCCGCCCCAGTCGCCCGTGATGTCGTCGTTCCATTTTTGGCCAAAGCCCGGCAGGCCCCGGCGATTGGGCGCTACCACGATATAGCCCTGCGAGGCCATCAGTTGCAGGTTCCAGCGGTAGCTCCAGAACTGGCTGACGGCGCTTTGCGGGCCGCCTTGGCAGTAGAGCAGGGTAGGGTATTTCTTCGTTGGGTCAAAATCGGGTGGATAGGCCACCCAAGTGAGAATGGGCTGGCCGTCGGTGGCCTTCACGATGCGCTTCTCCACCTTGCCGAATTTCATGGTGGCGAGGAAGTCCTTGTTGGTGTAGGTGAGCTGCATGTCACGACCGCCAGAGAGCGGCACGCTGAACAGTTCGTGCGGCTCGGCCATGCTGCAACGGGTGGTCACGATGCTGCTTTTGCCCACCACGAACGGCCCGAAATTGAACTGGCCACTGGTGAGTTGCTTGAGGCCGTTGCCCATCATTTCGATGGAATAGAGCTGCTCGGTGCCTGCCTCGGTGCTTTGGAAGATGATGTTGCGGCCATCCGGCGACCAAGCAGGGCTGGTGGCGTTGCGGTCGAGGCCAGCGGTAGCTTCCCAGCTTGTTTTTTTCCTGAAATCATAGACCATGACCCGGTGGCGGTCGCTCTCGTAGCCGGGCGTGGCTTGGCTCTCCCAAAGTAGGTAGTTGCCATCGGGCGAGAAGGCGGGGTTCATGTCGTAGCCGCCCAAGCCCTCGCTGATGTTCACGGTCTTTTTGGTTATCAAATCATAAAGATAAACATCGGAATTGGTGCTCTTGGCATATTCCGTTCCGCTGAGCTTCTTGCAGGTATAGGCGATTTGCTGGCCGTTGGGACTCCAAGCGATTTGCTCCATGCCACCATCGGGTTTCAGCGGCGTATCGAATGGCTCGCCCATGATATTGATAGGCTGACCAGTAATTTTGCCTGCTCCAATGGGGCTTGCCCCATTGTTGTAATCCACGACGAAAATATTGGAGTAGAGGCCATCCTCCCATTCCGTCCAGTGGCGGTACATCAGGCCGTCCATGACCCGTCCGCTGGCTTTTTTCAGGTCGGGGTGGGCGTCTTGGGTGGTCTTGTCGTATTTCACATCGGCGATGTAGAGCAGTTTTTTTCCATCGGGCGAAAACTTGAAGCCGCCCATGTCGAGGTCGGAGATTTGGGTGCCCACGTTTTCATGGCCAAGGCCAATGACCCAGAGCTTGCTGCCCCGCATGAAGGCAACTTTTTGGCCATTTTCGATGAAAACAGCGTCGTTTTCATTGCCTTCGAAATTGGTCAATTGCCGGGGCTTGCCGCTTCCATCCGTATTGATGAGGAAGAGGTCACGGTTGCCTTTGTTGGCATCCACGTTGTAATAGCTGACGCCATACACGGCGGTTTTGCCATCCGGCGATACATCGAAAAGGGCGACCCGGCCCAGTTGCCAGAGCTTTTCGGGGGTGAGTTTGTCATTTTGTGCAAGCAGCGATTGCGCCGCCATTGCGAAGCAAAGGAAAGTGGTCAGGTGACGAAGTTTCATGTTGAATTTATTAACTCAAATAATAAGGTTGAAATACCTGCCGCCAAGGTAAGCAATTCCCGTTTTTCCCTATAATTTGTCAGCCAACCGCCAATTGCCGTATTGCGGAAACTAGGCAGGGGCAAGCCTATGGATTTAGCTATCTTTGCCACCCGCCAATAGACCCACCACTTTCTAACCCATTGATTTTCACCACTTAATTACTGATTCCTTATATGAAAAAACTTGTACTAGCCTGTTTGACCTTTTTGTGTGTGGGCAATGCCTTTGCCCAATTGAACATGACCCTGACCGACCAAATTGATTACACACAAGACCTCAGCAGTCTTTGGGGCTATATTGACCCAACGACGGGCAAGGAATACGCAGCCGTGGGCACCGAAACGGGCACGGCCATCGTTGACCTCTCCGACCCCTTCAATATCGTTGAGATTGCTTTCATGAACGACCTGACCTCCACTTGGCGGGAGGTGAAGGCGTATGGCCACTACGTTTATGCCGTGACGGAAGCTGGCGGCGGCGTGCAGGTGATTGACATGCACGATATTGACAATATCACACAAACGCATTGGGCACCGAATATTCCAGGATTGGGTACTTTGAGCTCCATCCACTCCATTACTGTGGACGAGTTCGGTTACCTCTACCTCAATGGCTCCAACCTCAATGCGGGCGGTTCCCTCATCGTGGATGCCAGTGCAGACAACGGTACTTTGACCTATGTGGGCAAGTTGCCCGCCATCTATTGCCACGACAGCTATGCCCGTGACAATAAGTTCTATTCTTCCGACATTTATGCGGGCAATTTCAAGGTTTACGACGTCACCGACCGCACGAATCCCGTGCTTTTGGCTGCGCAACAAACCCCCTATAGCTTCACGCACAACACTTGGTTGAGCGACGACAGCAAGACGATTTTCACCACCGACGAACGGGCCAATGCTCCCGTGGGCGTTTATGACATCACCGACCTGAACAATATCAAGGAGTTGGACCAGTTCCGCCCGGTAGCCACTTTGGGCCAAGGCGTGATTCCGCACAACGTGCATGTTTGGAACGATTGGGTCATCACGGCCTATTACACCGATGGAACCCTCGTATTGGATGGCTCCCGCCCTGACAATATGATTGAGGTCGGTTATTTTGACTCCTTTGTTTCACAATCGGCGGGCTTTTTTGGGGTATGGGGCGTGTATCCATATTTCCCAAGCGGCTTGGTCATCGCTTCCGATATTGAGAATGGCTTATTGGTTTACCAAGTGAACTACGTGCGTGCCTGCTGGCTGGAAGGCAAAGTGACCGATGCGGTGACGGGCCTCCCTGTGCAAGGCGCCAATGTGCATATCGCCAGCCCACAAGCCAATGCGGCCAGTTCGGGTATTGATGGTGTTTACAAAACTGGCCAAGCATTGGCTGGTACTTTCGATGTGACCTACTCGGCCACGGGCTACCAATCCAAACTGGTCAGCGCAAGCCTTGAAAATGGGGTACTCACCTTGATTGACGTGGAGTTGGAGCCGCTCAGTTCTTATGTTTTCAGTGGCCAAATCATCAAATCTTCTGATGGTTCACCTATTGCTGGCGCAAAAGTGCTGATGACCGATGGCGTGAATGAATTCAGCGCAAGCACCGATGCCAACGGCAATTTCTCCTTCCCCGGCATATTCGGTGGTGTTTACCAAATGTATGCAGGCGCTTGGGGTTACAAGACCAAGCAATTGACCAATGTGGTGGTTGGCTCATCGGGCGGCCCTGTTGTGGTGTCGCTTTCAAAAGGCTATTACGACGATTTCATCCTCGACTTCGGCTGGGCCGCCACTGCTACGGCTTCTACCGGGAAATGGGAGAGGGGCGAGCCAATTGGTACGGTTTTCAGCCAAGGCAATGCGCAATCCAACCCTGATTTTGACCTCACCGATGATTTTGGCGACAAATGCTACGTGACCGGAAACGGCGGCGGCGATGCCCCAACGGATGACGTGGACAACGGCGTTGCCACCATGACCTCCCCCGTGATTGACCTCAGCACTTATAACCAACCATTGTTGAAATACACTCCTTGGTTTTTCAATGCGGGCGGTACGGGTACCCCCAACGACAATATTTTGGTGAAGGTGAGCAACGGCACTACCACCGTCACGGTAGAGACCATCAGCCAATCTGCCAGCAACTGGAAAGCCGAACGGGAGATTGAAATCGGCAGCCTGATTGCGCTCACCAACAATATGCGGGTCATTTTCGAGGCGGGCGACTACACACCGGGCCACTTGGTGGAAGCAGCGGTGGATGGCTTTGAAATTGAGGATGTATCGGCTTATCCGTTTTTCCAAGCCTCTGCTACCACCGGCTGCGCACCCATGACGGTTAATTTCACCGATGCTTCCGACTCAACTTCGGTTTGGAATTGGAGCTTCCCCGGTGGTACGCCATCTACCTCTAATCAGCAAAACCCAACCGTGGTTTATAGTGGAACGGGCGTTTACGATGTAACGCTTTCCGTTACCACTGCATCCGGCAACCAATACGTAGTGGAGCGTCCAGGTTTCATCACCGTCAACGCCTCGCCAAGTGCCGATTTCAGTTATAGCGTGATTGGCAACGTGGCCAATTTCACCAATTTGGCATCCAGCCCCAATGCGACCTATACTTGGAATTTTGGCGACAACAGCACCAGCACTCAGGCGAATCCTGCGCATACCTACAACAGTGCTGGCAATTACACCGTGACACTTACTGCCAGCAATAATTGCGGCACTGTGACCGCTACGCAAATAGTGAACGTTACGGTGGTGCCACCGACCGCTGTTTTTCAAACAAGCGCCACAGATGGCTGTGCGCCTTTCACGGTGAATTTCACCAATGCCTCTTTGGGCAACCCGACCAGCTACAATTGGAGCTTCCCCGGTGGTACGCCCAGTGTTTCCACGGACGAAAACCCAAGTGTGACTTATGCCAGTGGCGGCACTTACAGTGCACAATTGACCGTTGGCAATGCTGCGGGCAGCAATACGGCCACGATGAACCAACTGATACATGTTGGCTCGGCGCCATTTGTCAGCTTCACTTACGATGTAAATGGACTGAGCGTAGGCTTTGTAAATGCTAGCACCAACGCAAGCAGCTATGAATGGCATTTCGGGGATGGCACCACCAGCACCCAAGCCAGCCCAACGCATACTTATACTGCCCCCGGCCAATATGAAATCACTTTGAATGCAACCAATGACTGCGGCCTATCAGTGGTCACACAAACCATCAACCTCGGTGTGGACGGCGTTGAAAACCTGGAGGAGGCAAGCTATCACATGGTGGCCAATCCAAACCCATTCTCGCATGAATTGGTGGTGAATTACAGCCTGAAAAACAGTTTTAAGGATGCGAACTTGTTGGTCCTCAATGCCGCTGGACAGCAGGTTTCTATCATTAAATTGCAAGCTGCCGAAGGCAATATCTCACTTGGTAACGAGCTGAGCAATGCCGGGGTTTATTTCCTCCGTTTAAACATGGATGGTAAAATCGGCAAAGCACTGCGAGTGGTTAAGCAATAAAGAGTTTAAATGAAATTCAAAAGCCGTTTCAAGCCTGCCTTGAAGCGGCTTTTATGTTTTTGGGGCATCACAATGTTCCCATACATTTGCACCCCCATTCAACTAGAATCCGGCGTCAACTCATCACTCCTAACTCAAAATTCATCACTAAAAACATGTCCATCGTCCAAGAATTCAACGACTATCGTTCCAAGATGAACGAGAAAATCTTTGCCCAAAACAACAAGGCCCTCAACCGCTTCTTCGCCCTCGACAAAAACTGCTACGAAGCAGGGGCGCTCGATGTAAAGACCAAGGAACTGCTTGGCCTCATTGCCTCCATGGTGCTCCGCTGCGACGATTGCATCCGCTACCACCTCGGCACTTGCCATGAAATTGGCGTTAGCCGGGAGGAGGTTTTCGAGGTGTTTTCCATCGCAAACCTAGTGGGAGGCTCCATCTGCATCCCGCATACCCGACGGGCGGTCGAATACTGGGAAGCATTGGAAGCAGGCGAATAATTTTATCGAATGACGATTAAAGATTCATATCAGCAACGTGCGAACGGCTTTAGCGCTGAAGCCACTGCTTTGCGCAGTAAATATGACCGCTACTCCTGGGTGCGGCTGGGTGTTTTCGTGTTCGGGATAGCCATTGTCGCATTGCTTTTTACGGTGCAATGGGCGGTGGCCATTGTCTCGGCGCTGCTTTTCCTTGGGGGCTTTTACCGATTGATGCAGTGGCACCTTGGCATTCAAGCCGCAGCCGACCATGCCGAGCGGTTGGCGGCCATCAACGAGGCAGAGGCACGGGCCGTCGAACATGATTTTTCGGGCTTCGCCAATGGTGCCCGTTTCCTCCAGCACGACCACCCCAATGCCCTCGACCTCGACCTCTTCGGGCCTCACTCCATGTTTCAGGCTTGCTGCCGGGCCACCACTTCAATCGGCCAAGAGCGGTTGGCGGATTACCTCCTCGAACCCGCTGATTTACAGACCATTGCGCAGCGGCAAAACGCCGTTTCGGAGCTAAAACCGCTTTTGGATTGGCGGCAAGAATTGCAGGCCCGTGGCTTGGAAACCACCGACGACCCTGCTAATTTGGACTTGCTGAAAGCTTGGCTCAACGACCCAGACTTGGTGCGTGGCAACCGATTATTGACCCTTGCTTCGCAATTGGCGCCGTGGTATTTCTTGGCCTGCTTCGCAATGTGGATAACGCTCGTTCCGTGGCCGGTTTTCGTGTTGTTGCTCACGCCCATTTTTCTGGTTTTGAGGAAAACGAACGAGCATGTTGGCAAAATCCATTTGCGGACAGCATACGCAGAAGCCTCCTTGGCGGCCTATGCCCGTTTGATGGAAGTGATTGAAAACCAGTCTTTTGAAACAGGTTTTTTGACTGAATTGCGGAACAAGCTAAAGGACAATGAAATGTCATCCTCCACAGCAGTGGCGCAGCTATCTTATATCATCCGGCAATTGAACATGCGCTTTAATTTCTTCGCCATTTTCCTAAATATCGGCTCGCTTTGGGACTTACGATACGTGCTCAGGCTAGAAAAATGGCGGGCCGTTAACAAGGACAAATTGCCAGCTTGGTTCGAGGCCCTGCGGGAAATGGAGGCACTTTGCAGCCTGGCCGCATTGTGGTACAACAACCCAGATTGGGTGCTGCCAGTGCTTCGCCAAAACGTCGGCGAAGTTCAAAACCTCGCCAACGTTGAACAGTTGCTTGCGAAGGAACTTGGCCACCCGCTCATCCACCCAGCCAAGCGCCGCACCAACGATTTTTCGATGCAAACCCGTGGCCATATCAAGCTGGTGACTGGCTCCAATATGGCTGGCAAAAGCACCTTCCTCCGCACCGTCGGACTGAACGTGGTGCTGGCCCAAGCTGGGGCGCCCGTTTGCGCCAGCACCTGCTCGCTATCGCCCATGCGGGTCTATACCTCCATGCGCACGCAGGACGATTTATCGGAGAGCACCTCCTCGTTTTATGCGGAATTGAAACGCTTGAAAGTCATCATCGAAGCCGTGAAAAACGCTGATAATCAAGGGCTTCCGGTCTTTTTCCTCCTCGATGAAATCCTGAAGGGCACCAATTCCGTGGACCGCCACACGGGTTCTGCAGCGCTCATCCAGCAGCTCATTCGGCTGCGGGGCGGCGGCATCATAGCCACGCACGACCTTGAACTGGGCCGCATGGAAGCCGAGTCGGGCGGTTCGGTGGAGAACCTCTGCATGGAAGTGGAAATTCGGGACAGCCAATTGTTTTTTGACTATAAAATCAAGCCGGGCGTGAGCAAGAGCTTCAACGCCACGCTGCTGATGCGGCAGATGGGTATTGAGGTTTGAAGGGATGAGGGATGAGGGATGAGGAATGAAAACCTCATCCTTGTGCTCTTTATTTTTACTTCCAGAAATAGCCTTCCCGTCGTTTTGCGTCGTTTCGGATGTTCATATAAAACAGGTTGTAGTCGGCGATGTGGTAATTTTTTTTCCAAAAGAAAAAGCTGCCGGGGAACTTGGGCTTGTGAACCCAAAGGATGCCATTTTCGGCTTTTGCATCGGCACGTTGCGGCAGCACAGGGCCAAATTTGCGAGCTATCATGCCCTCATTCAGTGCCTTATCGGCAAAGGTTCCATCCATTTTCCAAGTCAAAGGATTGGTGACGGCAATATCCTCTCCCAGGGTAATATCCGTTGGGGTATGGCCATATTTGAAGCTCCTCCATGAGCAAAAGCAGCCTGTTTGCTCCGGTGTTTCGCAGGGAGGTATGGTCTGAAAAGCGTCTTTTCGGATGGGCCAGCCAATGAGGTAGGCAACCACCAGCCTTCTTCCCAAGGCTTTATTGTCAAAAAATTCCTTCAAAAGCCGCTGTGCATGCACTGTGCCTTGGCTGTGCGAGGCGATGATGATGGGGCGACCGTTGTTGTAGTTTTGCAAATAGAACTCAAAGGCGGCTTTGATGTCGGTATAAGCAAGGTCGAGCGCCAACCGGGCTGAGGCGGTATCCTGTGTGAAAAAGCTGCGGTAAATAGCCTGCCGATAGCGGGGGGCATAGATTTTTCCAGTTCCATTGAATGCACTTGCCTGAAAAAGAATGGTGGATTTGTCCACATTTTCATTGAGTGCTTCGTCTTCCAAAGCTGCGTTCCAGCCAGCTTTATTGTTGCCGAAGTAAAGGGTGGGGTGGAGGAAAAAAACATCCACGGGCGCATCGGCTTGCATATCGAGCAATTTTGGGTCTGGGGTCCTGTCTGCGTTGTCTTTTTCGCTAGGAAGTGCAGCCCAACATGATTTTTTCGCAAAATTTGGCTGAGACGGAACGGAATTTGCTGAGTAGGGGCGAACAGATGCGCATGAAGCTAAAATGGCTAAGCTGAAGAGCAGTAAGATGTTTTTCATTCAGAAATTTTAGCGGTAAAGATAGGTGACCATGTTTATTTGTTTTTTACGTTTGCGCCTCTAAATTCGCTTAGCATCTACCCTTACAGTTTATTCGGTCAAAAACCCAAACAGCTTGATTTTTTCCCACCGAGTTATTGAGAACAATCGTTTAACACTCTTTTATTTCTTGAAAGTTGATTCTATGCCGCAACAGGGTTACTTTTGCGCCGCAATTAATTTTCATTCAAAAAAATTATATCTGATATGAACATTGCAGTAGTTGGAACGGGATACGTAGGCCTAGTTACGGGTACCTGTTTCGCAGAGACCGGAAACAAAGTAATCTGCGTGGATATTGATGCCAACAAGGTGAAGCGCATGCAAAATGGTGAGATACCCATTTACGAGCCTGGCCTTGATGTGCTTTTCGACCGGAATACTAAGCAAGGTCGCTTGAAATTCACGACCAATTTGGCTGAAGGCATCAAAGACGCCGAAGTCATTTTCTTGGCCCTGCCCACCCCTCCGGGTGAAGATGGTTCTGCCGATTTGAAGTACATCCTTGGCGTAGCCAAAGACCTTTCTGGCATCATCACTGACTATAAAGTCATCATTGATAAAAGCACAGTGCCAGTTGGTACTGCCGAAAAAGTGCATGCTATCTTGGTGCAAAACCTCAGCCCAGCACTTTTTGACGTGGTTTCCAACCCGGAATTCCTCCGTGAGGGGGTTGCCGTGGAGGATTTCATGAAACCAGACCGGGTGGTCATCGGGACCAGTTCCGACCGTGCCCGCAAGGTCATGCAAGAACTGTATGAACCTTTCGTGCGCCAAGGAAACCCGATTTATTTCATGGACGAGCGCTCTGCGGAAATGACGAAATACGCCGCCAACTCTTATCTGGCCACTCGTATTTCCTTCATGAATGAAATCGCCAACCTCTGCGAGAAACTCGGTGCCAACGTGGACGCCGTGCGCAAGGGTATGGGCAGCGACAGCCGTATCGGCAAGCGCTTCTTGTTCCCCGGCGTTGGCTATGGTGGCTCTTGCTTCCCAAAGGATGTGCAGGCCCTGGCTAAATCCGCCGAGGACAATGGCTATGATTTCAAGATTCTGGAAGCCGTCATGAACGTGAACCAGATTCAAAAGCACCGCCTGACGGAAAAAATCAAAGCTTATTTCAACAATGACCTGAAGGGCAAAACCATTGCTATTTGGGGCCTTGCCTTCAAGCCAGAAACGGACGATATACGGGAAGCTCCGGCATTGTACCTGATTGACGACCTCATTGCTGCTGGCGCAACAGTAAAAGCATTTGACCCAGAGGCGATGAACAATGTAAAGGCGCAGTACAACGGCCAGGTGACCATGGCCGCCGACCAGTACGAGGCACTCATTGGGGCCGACGCCTTGGCCATTGTCACCGAATGGAGCGTGTTCCGCACACCGAGCTATAATGTGATGAAAGAGCTTTTGAAGCAACCTGTCATTTTTGATGGCCGCAACCTCTACGATGTGGATTCCATGCAGGACAAAGGCTTCTACTACGATAGCATTGGCCGGAACACGGTCGGCAAATAAATTGGAACTTGGAATGGCTTAGGCCATTTGTTGTAAAACCAATGGGCTAAAATGTTGTTCGCCAACATTTTAGCCTTTTTTATTATGTGGATTAAACTTTGGCTGATTTTCATCATCAAACTATAAAAACATATGGAGAAACTGATTTGCGCACTGATTTTTAGCCTTTGTTTAAACGCCCTAAATGCACAAAACCTCTACTTCCCACCGCTTACGGGCAATACTTGGGAAACTCTTTCGCCCGATTCACTAGGCTATTGCCCTGACCGCATCCAAAACCTGTACGACCTGCTCGAAACCAATAATACCAAGGCTTTTCTGCTGCTGAAAGACGGCCGTATCGTGCTGGAAAAATACTTCGGTACTTTCACGCAGGACAGTATCTGGTACTGGGCATCGGCGGGCAAAAGCATGACGGCGGCGCTCGTGGGCATTGCGCAGCAAGAGGGGCTGCTGAGCATTGAAGGCAAGACCAGCGACCACCTCGGCACTGGCTGGACGGCCTGCCCACCCGAGAAGGAAGACCTCATTACCGTCCGCCACCAACTCACCATGACCACGGGCCTCGACGACGGTGTGCCGGAAAACTACTGCACCCTCGATACCTGCCTCATCTTCAAAGCCGACGCTGGCACACGCTGGGCATACCACAACGGGCCTTATACGCTGTTGGACGGCGTTATTGAGGCGGCCTCCGGCCAAAACTTCAACCAGTTTTTCAACCAAAGAATGGCACAGAAAACGGGCATCACTGGACTTTGGGTGAAGGTGGACTACAATAATGTGCTGTTCAGTAAAGCCCGCAGCATGGCCCGGTATGGCCTTTTGATGCTGAATAACGGCACTTGGAACAATACGCCAGTACTGACCGACCCAGCTTATTTTCAAGCGATGACCACGCCTTCTCAAGACCTGAACAAATCCTACGGCTACCTCTGGTGGCTAAATGGCCAACCTAGCTACCGATTGCCGGGCCTACAAATCAATATCCCCGGCCCGCTGTTTCCCGCAGCACCCGACGATGTTTACGCCGCTTTGGGCAAAAACGGCCAGTTCATCAACGTCTCGCCAAGCACGGGCCTCGTCATGGTCAGAATGGGCGACGAACCGGGCACCGATGCGGAGGTTCCCGCCTTGTTCAATGATGATATTTGGGTGAAAATCAATGAATTGGTTTGCGAACCGAGTGCGGTGATTGACCAAAAACAAGCCCTAGCCAGCTTGCAGATTTACCCAAATCCAGCCCACGATTTTGCGCAGCTTGGCGGTGTGAATACCACTCTACCGTTTCAGGTGGAGGTGTACGATGTGCTTGGGCGTCGGGTGCTGGCTTGTGAGGATTGCTCGGAATTGGCGGTTGATAAGCTGGTGCGTGGTATGTTTCAGGTAGTGGCTAGGCAGGATGGGAAGGTGTTTTCTGATAGATTGCTGGTTGAGTAATTTCAACAAATAACTCCCTATAAGCGTTAGCCCCAATTGTCGTCAATTTTAGTATTGCTTCAGGGAATATTAAAGCCTTATCTCAACTTCTGAAATTCTTTTTGGCAATGTGGGATTGATTTGGTATTCGTTCAATTTCAATTGAAACCATTGGGTTGAATGCCATTGCCCATGTTTGTACCCAATATTTTGGAAAGAACCTACGTCGGTGAATCCCATTTTCAAGTGCAAGGCAACACTTGCTGGATTCGGCAGTGCAACACACCCAAAAACATTGAGAAATCCCTGCAATTTCAGAATGTCAAACAGTTGCTTATAAATCATTTTGCCAATTCCCTTCCCTGTACAATCTTTATGAATATAGACTGTACTCTCTGGCGACCATTGATAAGCTGCTCTGTGCCTGAAATCAGAGGCATAAGCATATGCCACGATATTTCCGTCGAATTCGGCGATTAAATAAGGGTATTTGGTTTGAATATTTCTCATCCGGTTCAGCATTTCCTCTACTGATGGTACGTCATATTCAAATGTAATGGCTGTGTTCAATACGTAGTATTGGTATATCGCAAGAATGCTTTGACAGTCTTCAGTTTCTGCGATTCTAATTTTCACCTTTTCCATTTCTTCCTTTTTGAACCCATATTTTGGGAAGTTCAAGTCTTTGTCTCCCAATTAAGGGTTGTATCACTGATTAAATCATAGATTCTCACAGGAGGTTGTTGACTTTTAAAGAGTAAGGCTAATTAGATTAACAAAAAAGGCCGGACATCCGCCCGGCCTCCCTTATTTCTAATAGACTGAAAATCAACGAGTAAACAACAACTCCCGGTACTTCGTCAACGGCCAAAGCTCGTCGTCCACCATCAGTTCCAGCTTGTCGCAGTGGTAGCGGATGGTATCGAAGTAAGGTTTCACTTTGTTGCAATAGGCATCGGCCTTCTTGTCGGCGTGGTCAATGACGTTGGCTTTTTTGCGCTCCTCAATCATATCGTCCACGTTCTTCTTGATGGCATTGATATGGCCGCTGATTTCCTTCACCAGGTCGAGCTGCTGCTCGGCGTACTGGGTGTAGTCCTTGCCGAAGATGTCCTTCAAGCCCTGCACGTTCTGGATGAGCGTGTTCTGGTAGGCGATGGCCGTCGGGATGACGTGGTTCGTGGCAATGTCGCCAAGGATACGTCCCTCGATTTGCACCTTCTTGATGTACTCTTCCAGCTCGATTTCGTAGCGGGCCTCGATTTCCACTTGGTTCATCACGCTGTGCGCAGCGAAAAGGTCAATCGCTTTCTTGCTCACCTGTGCCTTCAGCGCCTCTGGCGTTGTCTTGAAATTGTTTAGGCCACGCTTTTCAGCTTCCACTACCCATTCGTCGGAGTAGCCGTCGCCTTCGAAGCGGATTTTCTTGCAAGACTTGATGTACTCCCGCAGCACGTTGAAGATGGCGTCGTCCTTCTTCATCTTCTTGTTCTCAATAAGGTTGTCCACCTCAGCTTTGAACTCCCTCAGTTGTTGCGAAACAATGGTGCTCAACACCGTCATCGGCTTGGCGCAGTTGGCAGAAGAACCCACGGCACGGAACTCGAACTTGTTGCCCGTGAAGGCAAAAGGCGAGGTACGGTTGCGGTCGGTGTTGTCCAGCAAAACGTCTGGGATTTTGCCCACCACGTTCAATTTCAACTCTGTTTTTTCCT
>JADLHE010000430.1 GCA_020848965.1 Saprospiraceae bacterium | reverse complement strand
TGGCCCGCCCGGTCGTTGATAAATACGGTGTAGTTGATTTCATTGTATTTGAAATTCGGCACTTCTTCGGTGCAGCCATTGTACAGGTCATAAGGTGCGGGGTAGATGCAACAGGTGGTGAACATCCTGACGAAGATTTCGCCTTTGATGCCATTGGAAGCGCCTACTTCGGAGACTTCTGGGATTTCGAGGCTGTCCATGTGGCCGTCCCGGTTGTCCATGATAATCAAGCTTCTGCTGCCCGTGGCCTTGTCACCAATATCGCCATCGCCGTCGGTGAAACTGAGGGTGAAATAGTTGGTGTCCCGCTTGGAGCTTGGGTTGGCCCTGAACAGGGTGTCCTTCACCAAAGTACCTTGCACGAACTCGATTTCAGGCTCGACGGGGAACTTGGGCGGCTTCACGCAACCGAGTACCACACTTAGCGCCACGATGGCCAAAACAGCGATTGGAAATATTGATTTCATTTTTTTGGACTGATTTGAGAAGCCAAGTTAGGCTATTTTTCCTTTAGTTGGAAATTGTATCCAAGGCCAAGCCGGAAGCTTTGGTTGAATTCTTTGCCATTTTTAATCGTATTGCCATTTTCATCCGTGAATTTGATATTAGTTATATTTGACAAACTACGATTGAAAGTCAAGTTTAGGTATAAATCCTGCCAATAGAATTTCAAGCCTGCCATTGCACCGAGTTCCATACCTTTATAGGTATCACCGAAAGGGTCAGTCCATTTATCCCCTGCTTCTTTGTAATCTACGTCCATTAAATACCCAATGCTAGGCCCTAATACAATGCCCATAAAATCAAAAGGTTTGTATTCGAAAGAAGGTATTGCCTCAAGATAGTCAAGCTTCCATTCCAAAATTCCTCCGGCAGTCCCCCTTGTCCTGAAGCCTTTGGCGGTATATTGCAAGCCAAGCCCTACCATGAATTTTTCAGAAAAACTATATTGTGATTGTAGGCCAGCGAAAAACCTCGGTGCATACTTATAATCAAAAAAATAGTCGTAATTAATTTTCGATGTGCTAAGACTGTAACCCGCAGTAGGAGCGATGCTCCATTGTGCGAAAAGCCCAAAGGCAAGAAAAAGGAGAGAAGCGGAAATCATCGTTTTTTTCATTGAGAATTTAATTTTAGGTGAAACTTTGACACTTAAACGGCATCGGAACTCTCGTATTTTTGCCGCCTACTATTTTAGCGCTAAATGTCCTACAACAAGCAAAGAGCAGCCATTCTTCAAAAAATCGAAGCCTACGATGGCGAAGGGTTCGAGCCGCTGGCCTTGGAAGTGTTCCGCTTTCAAGCCGCCCACAACCCCTTGTACGGGCGCTACCTCGGTTTGTTGAACATTGATGTTCAAGCAGTTGCATCGCTGGCGCAAATCCCGTACCTGCCCATCCAGTTCTTCAAAAACCATGAGGTGAAGACCGGGGAATGGCAGGAACAAACCATCTTCACCAGCAGCGGCACCACGGGGAGCGAGACCAGCCGCCACTACGTTCGTGACCTCGACTTCTACAAAAGAAACACCGTCCACGGCTTCCGCCAATTCTACGGTGACCCCTCGGACTGGCTGGTATTGGCACTTCTGCCATCCTATTTGGAGCGCACTGGCAGCAGCCTCGTCGTCATGGCCGAGCACTTTATCCAATTGTCAAAATACCCCAAAAGCGGTTTTTTCTTGAACAATTTGGAGGAATTGGTGGAAATATTGCAATCCGTGGCACAATCCGCAATCCGCAATCCGCAATCCGCAATCCTACTGGGCGTCTCCTTCGCCCTTTTAGACCTCGCCGAGCAGCATTCGCTCGATTTGCAGCACCTCACCATCATGGAAACGGGCGGCATGAAGGGCCGCCGCCGAGAGCTTACCCGCACCGAACTGCACGACCAGTTCAAATCGGCCTTCAACACCGCTGCCATCCATTCGGAATATGGCATGACGGAGCTTTTCTCACAGGCTTATTCAAAAGGGGATGGCCTCTTCTACCCTGCCCCAACCCTTCGGGCTGCCACCCGTGAAATCACCGACCCGCTCACGCTCCAACAAGTGAGCAAAACGGGCATCATCAACCTGATTGACCTCGCCAATTTCGATACTTGCAGCTTCATCGCCACCGATGACCTCGGCAGGGTCTTTCCCGATGGCAGTTTTGAGGTGCTCGGCCGGGTGGACAATTCGGACGTGCGGGGCTGCAATTTGATGGTAGCTGGATAAAAATCACTGCCACACCATTTCTCACCCACCAAAATCAAATTGCCGTGCATCTTGGAATTAATATCATGCATGGTAATCCAGTTTTAAAGCAAGTTGCGGATTCCCTTTTTTGGCGTTGCGAGCGCTGAAGAAACAGGTTATTGCGACTTAATTATTTCACCATTTAAATTTAAATACAATGGCTGAACTGAATATTGCAAATAAAAACATGGGCAATAAAGTCCGCACAAAAAAGCTCTCCACCCGTGTGGACCTCACCGCAATGGTGGATTTGGGATTTCTGCTGATTACTTTTTTTATGTTGGCTACCACTTTTAGCAGGCCCCATGCCATGGAAATAGTAGAACCATTGGACACGCCCAATGCACCCGAATATGCTGCTGAAAAGACGCTGACCATACTTGTTGGGGACAATGATATTCCCTATTATTATGTCGCCACAGAAAATGAATTGGAGACCAAGGTGGATAGCACCGATTTTTCCAATATGGGTTTGCGGGAGGTCATCCACGAGCGGCAGGCAGCAGTTAAAGAGCGATATGGTGATGCCAATCAGTTGTTTGTTTTGATAAAACCAATGCCAAAAGCCGATTATCGCAATGTGGTGAATGCACTGGATGAAATGGCCATCACGAACGTGAAAAAATATGCGTTAAGCCATGATTTTAACCTTGCCGACAGCTTGGCGGTGAGGAATGTGGGCCTGTGGTTTTGAGCATAAGTTAAACATAAATGGCGGCTCAGAAAGGTGTTGCTAATTTCCATTCCACCCTTTCTTAACCGCCATTAATTTTATGTTTAGGTTTATTGCTCCTTTATTGCGAAGCAATAAAAACCACCAATCAATGGTTCACCACCAATTTCAAACTTCCTACGGCATCGGCAGTGGCATATTTTACCATATAGATGCCATTTGGCAAATTGGCTGTGTCCATTGAATAAGAAGGAACCTGTTCGTTTGCATCGAAAGACTGTATAAGAAGGTTGCGGCCTTGTAGGTCAGTGACCACCAAATTGGTAAGAAATTCCCCTTCTGGCATTTGCAGATTGACCCAATCGGTGGCAGGGTTTGGTGACAAGACCAAGCCTTTTTCGCCGCTTCCTTTAGGTGGGTCTTGCAGGTTGGTAACGCCAGCCAGCCAAAGGAAACTGTTGAGTAACAGCTTTTTATGATTACCGCTTACCTGGCCTGTGTAGCCGTTGTACAGGGCATCGTTGGTATCGCCAGAGCCATCGTCCACGGGCGAGCTGTCGCCTATGGCAACGACCCTGCCACTGCCATAACTGGAGTAGGCCGCCATCACGTTTTGGTTGCCTTGCGAAGAGCCTGTCTTGTAAACCACGCCCTTGACGGTGCTATTGGCTGATGGGTTCAGGGTCATGGAAGTGCCAGCGCTGTACTGCATCTTGCTCACCGTGCCCTGTGGGCCATGAATGATGGGGTTGGTAGCAGTGCGCACATTGGTGGTGGTTTGGGAGAAATTGGCATAATCGAAGGTGATGCCGAATGGGTTTGTCTGCACGGAATTGTTGGCGCTGAGGTCGTTCCAGATATGCGGCGAGTCCTGCCCATCGTTGTTGCGGTCGCTGCTGTTGTGGTCGCCGACCATCAGCAAGCCGCCGCCTGCTGCCACCCAATTGATAATGGCTGTTTTTTCGCTGCTGGTGAACAGGATATTCGGCTCGCAAACCACGAACACATCGTAATTGGACAAATCCTTTGGGTTGTTGCCATTGTTGAACGTGATTTGGCCATTGTATGGGAGCGACTCGACGATATAGCCCTTTTTTACGATGTCCACTGCATAAGCAGAAAGTGCACCTTTCCAATAGCTTTCCCCAGTATTGCTAGTGATGCCGGACTGGGCGGGCGTAGGGATGCCGTTGGCATTGGCTTCGTTGCCGCAGCCAACCGAGGCATTGGGATTGTAGCAGAGGTTGAAAACGTCGGCGTCTGGAAGCCAATCGGCATTGCCAGCGGTCTGTGCCTTGGTGGCATCGAAAAGGACTTTCTGGGCTTGCGCAATTGGTGCGGCAAGCAAGGCCATTGTCAAAACGGCCAAATAGTGTAAACGGATGTTCTTCATAGAAAAGTTGGTGAATTGAATTGATAGTCTTCCTCCTGTTGATTAGGGCGGCGAAAAATACGCAAAGCTTTGGTACGCTTGTCGTCCAAATGGTTGCATCGCAAAAGAAACAGCCGGAAAAATGCCGAACGGGAAAATTAACAAACTCAACCGCCCACTTTTCTCGGTTTTATCACCAAACGCAAGGATTGGTCGTAGGTCAGATAGCTCCAGACCCAGTTGAAAAAGACGAAAATCTTGTTCTTAAAACCAATCAATTGAAGCAAATGCACCATCAGCCAAGTGTACCAAGCGAAGGTGCCGTTGAATTTCCAGAAGGGCAGGTCCACCACTGCTTTGTTGCGACCGATGGTGGCCATTGACCCCAAATCCTTGTAAACAAAGGGCTTGGCAGGCTGCTGCCGCAAGCTGCGCTTTAGGTTGTCGGCGAGGTTGGTGCCCATTTGCATGGCAACTTGCGCAACTTGTGGGTGGCCTTTCGGGTAAGCCTCATCCAACAGCAGGGCGCTGTCGCCAATGGCATAGACATTTTCAAACCCATCTACTT
>JADLHE010000429.1 GCA_020848965.1 Saprospiraceae bacterium | reverse complement strand
TTGATGGTGTAACCTGTGAAGCTTGGGTCATACACCTGTACGATTTTGTTCAAAACTGGCAACGAGGTGGAAGCCGTAATGATGACCGCCGAGAACAAGAGCACCAGCGAGCCAATGAACATCCAAAACTCCTTGGAAGGCAGGGCTTCTTCGTCCTTTGGCGATTCAATTTCTTTACCCCGAAACACCAAAAGCGCAATCCCGATTAGCGTGAAAGTGGCCATGAACGCTATCAGTTGCGTTTCCAAGCCCATCTCTGTGAACGAATGCACGGAGCCTTCGCCGAGGATGCCACTCCGGGTAAGGTAGGTGGAGTAAAGGGTGAGTATGAAGCTGCCAATGTAGAACAGCATCGTGCTTTTAACGGAATAGCCCGTACTGCGGGCTACGAGGTGCGTATGGATGCCGCCAACGAGCAAAATCCAAGGCACGAGTGAGGCATTCTCAACGGGGTCCCAAGCCCAGTAGCCACCGAAAGTCAGTGCCTCGTAAGCCCATGCGCTGCCCATCAGAATGCCAATGCCGAGGATGGCCCCACTGAACAAGGCCCAAGGTAGGGCAGGCTTCATCCAAGCTTTGTAGTCACGGGTCCAAAGCCCAGCAATTGCGAAGGTAAAAGGCACGACCGTAGAAGCAAAACCAAGGAACAGCGTCGGCGGGTGAATGGTCATCCAATAGTTCTGGAGCAAGGGATTGAGGCCGTTGCCCTTGATGAGCGTCACGTAGTCTGCATTGTTGAAAAGGGGCAAAGCCATCGTGTCCCGCATCAGGAGGAGTGGGTTGCTGCCCATTTTGACGGCATCCGTGAAATGGATGCCCATTATCATGGTAAAAATAAAGGCTTGCACCAGGGCCAGTATGGACAGCACCGGTGCCTCCCATTGTTTGTTCCTGAAAAGCACCACCAGGCCCAAGACCACGTGCCAGAACATCCAAAGCAAGAAACTGCCTTCTTGCCCTTCCCAGAATGCGGAGAAAATGTATTGGAAGGGAAGGTCTTCGCTCACGTGCTGCCAAGCGTATTGGTACTCAAAGCGGTGGTTTATCATAGCCAGCAGGATGCAAGCAATGATAACGAATACGCTGAGGCCATGCAGTAAGAAGCCCGTTCGGCCAATTTTGCGCCAGCCGTCAGCCTCCGGCAAATTGCGCCTTTGCGTAGCAAAAAAATAGCCCGCTGCCCCCAGCAGGCTTGTCACAAAACCGAATACTAGAAAAAAATGGCCTAACTGCTTGTATATCAGTGCTTCGCCAATGTATTTTATTTCTTCCATGTGAGATTGTTTACCCCGGCCCCCTCAAGAGCAACTTTATCAAGAGCTTTTTTGCGACTTGATATAGACCTGGTCATCCTTGTACTTGGATGGGCATTTCAAGAGCATTTCTTCCGCCAAGAATTCTTCGCCTTGCATTTTGCCAGTTATGACAATCTGCTCCGACATCTCGAAATCCTTCGGTTTTTTGTCCAAAAAGATGACCTTCCGCTCCTCCCCTTTGTCATCTTTCACAAAGAAGGTGAAGTAGTTGGGGTCTTTGGTCGGCTCATAGTACATTTCCTTGTCCTTGGAGAGTTGTCCCGCTATTTTGACAGCTTTCTGGCTTGTCTTTGCTGTGGCAAAATCAGAATAGGTGCTTACTTCGGGCGGCGATTTGATGAGCATGAAAGACGCTGCTACCAGCATCACCAATGCAACGATGTATATTTTCTTCATGGCAGTGAATTTTGGGCAAATGTAGCAAGCTTGCACCGCAACACCTACGTCCAATCCTCTAACAACTATCAATCGGCTTGGTTTGTCGTCCGGCAATTGTTTTTGGGCGGAGATTCTTGGCATTGTGGAGAAAGAAGTGTTTTTTCGCTCTTGCGTTTTCAAAACAAGACCACGTGGTCTTGAAAAGCAAAATTTTTCACCAACCAATTTTAAAAAATGGAAACATCATATCATTTCGAAGACGAGCATTACCAACCTACTTCAGATGAGAAAACAATGGCCATACTCTCGCATATCCTGACCTTGGTTTGCGGTTTTCTTGCCCCATTGATTATTTATTTGATAAAAAAGGACGAGTCACCCTATGTGCGCAAACACGCCATTGAGTCCTTGAATTTCCAAATTTCCATGACGATTTACGCCATGGCCTCCGGCATTTTGATGATAGTTATAATTGGATTTTTCTTGTTGATTGCAATAGTGATATTAGCCGTAGTGCTGGCCATAGTTGCAACCGTGAAAGCCAGTGAAGGTAATTTCTATAAATATCCGTTTACCATCCGATTGATAAAGGATTGATGGTTGAAAGGTTTGATGGGTTTGATGGGTTTGATGAGTTTGATGGGTTTGATGAGTTTGGGTTGTGTTTTGGCCCGACGATTCAAACTCATCAAACAACTCAAACTCATCAAATCTTCCAAAACTAAGTCCGCACTTTCTCCCACGCCCAAGCCGTCCGCATGATTTCCTCGATATTGCGGGTGGGCCTCCAGCCCAATAGGCGCTCGGCCTTGTCCCGATTGGCGTAAATGCTGACCACGTCCCCAGCCCGCCTTGGGCCAATCACGTAATTCAATTTTTGGCCAGTTACTTTCTCAAAGGCATGGATGGCCTCCAAAACCGTCACGCCATCCCCGATACCCACGTTGAAGATTTCGCTGGGTGAGGTGTTTTTGCCCGCCATTAGGTAGCGAAGGCAAGCCGTGTGGGCTGCCGCTAAGTCCATTACATGGATATAATCCCGGACGCAGGAGCCGTCACGGGTGTCGTAGTCGCTGCCAAAAACCGTCATGCTGGCCCTTTTGCCGATGGCTGTTTCCGTTACAACGGGCACCAGATTGCTCGCCTTGGTGCGTGGCGATTCGCCAATGAGCGCCGATTCGTGCGCCCCAGCAGGATTGAAATAGCGCAAGGAAATGGCACGAACTTCTTTGGTCACTTTGCAAAAATCTTCGATGATTTTTTCGCCCATCTGCTTGGTGCGGGCGTAGGGGCATTCCGCCTCTTGGAAGGGGGTCGCCTCCGTCACGGGCAGCTCTTTTGCATTGCCGTAAACC
>JADLHE010000428.1 GCA_020848965.1 Saprospiraceae bacterium | reverse complement strand
ATATTGGAGGTCATGATGATAATGGTGTTCTTGAAATCCACCTTGCGGCCCAAGCTATCGGTCAACTGGCCATCGTCGAGCACTTGCAGCAGGATGTTATAGACATCCGGGTGCGCTTTCTCAATTTCGTCCAAAAGCACCACGCTGTATGGCTTGCGGCGAACCCGTTCTGTCAATTGTCCGCCTTCTTCGTAGCCCACATAGCCCGGAGGCGCACCGATGAGGCGGCTGATGGAGAACTTCTCCATGTACTCGCTCATATCTATGCGAATGAGGGCATCGTCGGAATCGAAAAGGTAACGGGCCAACGATTTGGCCAATTCTGTTTTACCAACCCCCGTCGGGCCTAGGAAGATGAAGGAGCCAATGGGCTTCTTTGGGTCTTTCAAGCCTACCCGGTTCCGCTGGATTGCCTTGACGATTTTCTTGACGGCTTCGTCCTGCCCGATGATCATCTTGGTGATGTCGTCGGCCATGTTCACGAGCTTTTTACTTTCGCTTTGTGCTACCCGCTGCGTGGGGATGCCCGTCATCATGGCCACCACTTCCGCAATATCATCCTCATCAACGGGGAACCGCTTCGTTTTGCTCTCTTCCTCCCATTGCATTTTGGCGAAATCAAGCTGCCGCAAAAGCTTGCTTTCCTCGTCCCGAAGGTCGGCGGCACGCTCATACTGCTGGTTTTTCACCGCTTGATTTTTCTGTTCTTTTATCTGTTCAATTTTCTTTTCGAACTCTTCGATGTGCTTAGGCACATGGATGTTCTTCAAGTGAACCCTAGCCCCTACCTCGTCGAGCACGTCAATCGCCTTATCCGGCAGGAAGCGGTCGCTCATATAACGGTCGCTCAGCTTCACGCAGGCTTTTATGGCCTCATCCGAATAGACCACATTGTGGAACTCCTCGTATTTGTCCTTGATGTTCATCAAGATATGGATGGAATCATCGGCAGATGGCGGGTCAACCACCACCCGTTGGAAACGGCGGTCGAGTGCCCCGTCTTTTTCGATGTATTGGCGGTACTCATCCAAGGTGGAAGCGCCAATGCATTGTAGCTCGCCCCTTGCAAGGGCTGGTTTGAAGATATTGGAGGCGTCCAGTGACCCCGTTGCGCCGCCGGCACCCACGATGGTATGTATTTCGTCAATGAACAGGATGACGTCCCTCGTCTTTTCCAGTTCATTCATAATGGCCTTCATGCGCTCTTCGAACTGGCCACGATATTTGGTGCCAGCTACCATCGCTGCCATGTCGAGCATGACGATCCTTTTGCCAAACAGGGTTCGTGGCACTTTTTTCTGGTGGATGCGCAATGCCAAGCCTTCCACGATGGCAGTTTTACCAACGCCCGGCTCACCTATTAATATAGGGTTGTTCTTCTTGCGGCGGCTCAAGATTTGCGAAACCCGCTCGATTTCGCTTTCCCGACCAATGATGGGGTCGAGCTTGCCTTCTTCGGCGTGGCGGGTCACGTCCCGGCCAAAATTGTCGAGCACCGGGGTGCGGGACTTTTGCTGGCCTTTGCGCTGCTGCTGTTGGTAGCGGGCATTTTCGTCGTCGTCATAAGAAGACGAGTCGTCGTCGGGTGGTGGCGCTGCATTATAAACTTCCGGTGCTTCGGTCATGCCTTGCTCTTGGCGCACATACTCAAGCTCAGTGCGGAAGATTTCGTAGTCAATATCGAAGTGGTTCAAGATACGGGAGGCCGGGTTGTCTTTGTGCTTCAAAATGGAAAGCACCAGATGTTCCGGTGAAACCTCGTCGCTCTTGAAAGCTTTGGCTTCCAGAAAGGTCACTTTCAGCACCTTTTCCGCTTGTTTGTTCAGCGGAAGGTTCCCGATGTGGATGGTTGAATTGGCGGAGGGGCGGCGTGGCACAGTTTCCTCAATGATTTGCTGGAGTTCCACCGGGTCAACGTCGAGGGAGTCCAGCGTCTTGAAGGCAAGTGTGTCGGCCTCCCGTATCAGCCCAAGCAGTAGGTGCTCGGTTCCGATGAAATCTTGCCCAAGCCGCAAAGCCTCGTCGCGGCTGGCAGAGATTATTTTTTTTACTTTGTTTGAAAATTTCTTGTCGTTCATGTCAATTGAATCGGTGAAATTTTGACCGTTATTTTGGGGAATCGAAGCAATGTTAAGATGATTTGAAGAAAGATCAAAATGCCCCCTGAAAAACTTGCCCGATCGGTCGTGAGGCGTCAGTATCCGGGGTGTGAGGTTTCTCCTATCAGCAGCATTCTCATCTCATCCTTTAAAGCGACAAAAAAACAGTGCCAGCATTTTGTATTTCGGCGCAAGTTGGCTTTTTATGCCCGAAACTTAGGGATGTTTCCGAACTAAATTCCAAGAAATGTCCCTTTTGCAGTAAGGCTCGGCGATGGTCTTTTGAGCTGTTTTTGCCAACGGTTGGCAAAGTTCGGCAATTAAACGTTTCACCCCAACCATAGTTTGATGTACTTTGAAATGCGGTCATATTGAAACGACTATTTATGCGTTTTGTTCCAAAATAAAATCATGGCTAAAGGCTTGAATTGCAGCACTTTAGGTTTTTTTTCGTTGCTTGCCTCAAGGTCTAGGTTTCGCTTTGCAAAGCGAAAAAAACGCTGATTTTGCCACTGTAATAAACCCTGTTTGAAAAATTGCGATAGAAAATGGTAACTTAGCGCCCTGATTTACGGCAGTACCCTGCTGCTGGCCAAGTCGTTCAAGTGCAAAACCATAGCATGAAATATTCCATCGACAAGCAGGAGCGTTATGCAGTGCTCCACCTTCACGACGAAAACCTCAATTCCGTAGTGGCCCCCAACCTCAAATCGGAGTTGGTCATCATTTCCAATGAGGGTGTGCCAAACCTCATCCTCGACCTTTCTGAGGTAAAGTATGTGGACTCTTCCGGCCTCAGCGCCATCCTCACCGCCAACCGTCTTTGGAAAAGCCTCGGTGCATTCGTGCTCACGGGCATCAAGCATGATACCGTGCGCAAGCTCATCGAAATTTCAAGGCTCGATTCCGTTCTGACCATATTGCCCACTTTGGAAGAATCCAAGGATTACGTCATCTTGGAGGACATCGAGCGGTCGTTGAGCGCAGAACGCCTATGAGTTTTTCCCTGACGATTCTGGGGGTAAATGCAGCAACGCCCGCTTTCGGGCGTTTCCCCACTTCGCAGGTACTTCAAGCCCATAACCACTATTTTCTTCTCGACTGTGGCGAGGGAACTCAAATGCGGATGAGCGACTTCAGCATTCCCCGTCACAAAATCCAGCAGATTTTCATCAGCCACCTCCACGGCGACCACGTCTTTGGCCTGCCGGGTCTGCTGTTTTCCTACGACCTGAACGGGCGGCAAACTCCGCTGCATATCTACGCCCCACATGGCTTGGAGGCAATGGTTGCTGCGCAACTGCGGCCGGGCGGTTCGCTTTCTTACCCGCTCCATTTCCACGTAGTGGATACTCAATCGTCCAACCTCGTTTTTGAAAATGAAACAGTGACGGTACAGGCCATCCCCCTGAAGCACGGCATCCCGACCGTCGGTTATGTTTTCAGGGAGAAGCCCCGCCCACTGAACATCCGCTCGGAAAAAATTGCGGAGCACCAACTCAGCATCCCTCAAATAAAGGCCGCCAAGTCAGGCGAGGATGTACTTTTGGAAAACGGTATCTTGCTCCGCAATGCGGAACTGACGCTGCCGCCTGCCCCGCTTTGTTCCTACGCTTTCCTGACCGACACAATGGCCGATGATTCCGTGCTGCCCTATATAGAAGGTGTGAGCCTGCTCTACCACGACACTACCTTCTGCGACGACTTCGCTGAAAATGCCGCCCTCACCATGCACAGCACCGCCCGCCAAGCCGCCGAACTGGCCCGAAAAGCCGGGGTGGGGCAGTTGATTTGCGGGCATTATTCGTCGAGGTACAGGGAGCTGGGGGTGTTTTTGGAGGAAGCAAAACCAATTTTTGAAAATACCGTGCTGGGAGAGGAAGGTATGAGGTATAGTGTTTGATATGAATGGGAAACACAAATGTCAAGTATGAATTTGAATCTCCGAATACTGCTTTGCGCCTCTATTTCGCTTCTGCTTTTTTATTCTTGTGAAAGCAATTCTACTGAAATCAGGTCAATGAACCAGCCAAACAGGGGCATAGGATTGATAAAACAAGAGGCGGCTAATGGAAGTATTGATGCATACAATGAATTGAGAATTGTATATTTGGATTCAGATGCTGGAGAATTCTTGTTCTATGCCTTATTGATGGCAAATAAACACGATTACCCACAAGCCTATCTGGACGTTTTCTACGCCCTTGTGCATGGTTACGTTGGCGGCATAGAAGATTTTGACAAAATGGATAAGAAGACCCAAAAGCTTGCGCTGGAATATTTGATAAAAGCTAAGAAGAAAGGGGTTAAAGACGCTGGCGAAATTTATAAGCAATTGAAAAACCGATAAAAAACAAGAAACGGCCCACCCTCCCCGGATGCGCCGTTCCCATTTCATTCCTGATTCCTCATCCCTCGTTCCTAACTCAATTTCCCCATGTCCCGAATCAAAATCGTGTTCCGGTTGAAGTAAATCAAGTTCTCCTTGCGCAGGTCGTTCAGCACGGAGGTCACGGTCTGGCGGGAAGTGCCCGTCAGGTTGGCGATGTCTTGCTGGGTGAGGCTGTGCTTGAACAGCATTTCATAGCCCACTTTGCGTCCCCGCTGGTTGGCACTATCTTTCAGGAAGTCTATGATGCGGGAGCGAGCATCCTTGAAGATGAGCGCTTCCAATTTGTTCTCTGCCACGAGCAGGCGGCTGCCGATGAGGTTCAGCACGTTCATGCACAACTGGTGGTTGGTGCGCATGAGCACTTTGAAATTGGCGATGGAAATGGTGATATAGGAAACCTCCTCGTTCATGGTGACAGCCGACTCGTTGCGGTGCTGCTCGCCCACCAGCCCCAGTTCGCCAAACATGGCCAGCGGGTGCAAAATCGTCTTGATGACCTCCCGGCCATCGTGCGACAGGGTGCAGGTCTTCACAGTGCCTTTCAACAGGAAATACACCCGGTCGGAGGCTTCCCCCGATTCGTACAACTGAACGTGTTTCCCCTTGACGTGGTGTTCCGCCATCGTTTCTAGCCTTGTAAAAGTGTCTTCCGACAAACCCTCAAAGAGCGGGAAATGGCGCAATACTTCAACATTGATTGCAGGTTTCATAAGCCATGATTTGTTTTTGGATGAAGGATAAACCTCGAACAGACTTTTACACTGCAAAAATGCGGTAAGGGATGTTTTACAGAATGGACATTCTTGGGCAATTGTACGAAAGTTAAATTCAATAGGATTTTATTTAAATTATTGATAATCAAAAAAATAGGAAAACGTTATCTACGAAGATGGCCTGAATTAAAGAAGCAACTGTACCTCAAAAAGCATCCTCTGATTTGACTTTAAATCGCCGAAAAAGCCCCTTTTGTCAAAATAACCTAAACTTTGCCCCTCGAAAAGAAATTTATCTTTCGTTTCTGCGTCTTATGTGGCCGAAAAACTGCCATTCAACCATGCTTGAATCAAAATTACCGATGAATAGGATTTTCACTTTTCTGTTTCTTTTGTTTTTGGGAACCGTATGCGCCCAAGTGCCCATGGAAGTCGTGCGCACCAAGGCCGTTGACCGCTATTCGCCCGTCACCAATATCCATATCGAAGGGGAAAACAAATGGGCGGCCAACCGCAAGGGCGTGTTCCAAGTGCATTCACCCGAACAAGCTACTTCGCTGAACATCGCTGCCACGGAATGGTCGCTGCTGCAAACACCTTCTGGCAACCGTGACCTCCGTTTCCCGCTGCAAGATTTGCTGGCGCAAATGGGCGAAGCAGGACAGGCCATCACCGCCAAGCAAGACCGCATCACCGCTGCTATTTTCGAAGAAAAAGGCAGCCAACTATGGGTGGGCACCCGCAAATCGGGCCTGTTCCAGTTCCGCACGCAGCCAACCCTGCAACTCATCAAGCAGCACTCGCCCGGCGGCTCCGAGACCATCAACACCCTCTTCCTCGATAGCCAAGGGCGGCTTTGGATTGGCACAGCCGAAGGCTGTACCTTTGGCAAGGATGGCAAATGGAGAACCGAAGAGAAACTGTTCAGCATCAAGGCGTTTGCCCAAAGTGGCACCAATATCTGGGTCATGGGCGACGACCTGCTCTGGAAAGTGGATGCCCGTGAAAAATGGGAGCCGATTGATATTGACGCCAAACTGACCGAAGACGAGGTGGTGGACATTGCCGTGGACGGCAACGGCATGCTTTGGGTCGCTTCGCAAATTATCGCCCGCTTCGACCCCGCTACCGAGGAGGCCGTCGTGTTTGGCCCCGCTGAAGAATTTACCAGCCAAGACGTGTCCTGCATGGCCATTGATGCCGAGAACGCCGTTTGGATTGGCACGAACGACAAGGGACTTTACCTCATCCAAAAAGCCGACGCCATGGCCGTCACCTGCCTGCTCGACAAACCGCTGAGTTGCGGAGCAAACAGCAAAGACGCCTCGCTGAAGGTGACCGTGAGCGGCGGCACCGAGCCTTATACTTACAAATGGGATGGCGGCCTCACGGGCACCAATCCGCAGAACCTCGGCCCCGGCGAATACTCGCTGACCGTTACCGATGGCAAGGGCAAGTCCAAGTCCATCAAATTCCCCATCCTGAATCCCAATTTCACCGCCACAGCCGCTCAGGAAAAACCCGCCAGCGAAGACGGCAAACCGAACGGCGCTGCCAGCGTAACCGTGAACGGCGGCATTGCCCCGCATACCTATAAATGGGACAGCGGCGAGACAGCAGCCAAGGCCGTAGCCCTGAGTGAAGGCCCGCACACCGTCACCATTACCGACCGGGCAGGCTGTACCGCCAAGGCCACTATTGACATGAAGCGTACGGTGAGCAAGCTCAACGTGGTTATTTCACAAATAAAAGCCATTGGTTGCGCTGGCGCAAAAGATGCCGCTATCAAAGCCGAAGTGTCGGGCGGAAAGACACCCTATCAGTACCAATGGAACAATCCAAGCCTGATGGTCGGCGCCAACCTGACGGGCATTGCCGCAGGCAGCTACTCCGTTACCATAACCGATGCTACCGGACAAATGGCCACGGGGGCTTTTACGGTTAAAGATGCGGAACCCATCACAGCTACCATAAAAGTGGATGCTGCTGCAAGCACAGGCAAAGCGGATGGCAAGGCAACCGTGACGGCCAAGGGCGGTGTGGGCAACTACACCTATAAATGGAGCACGCAGGAAACAACTGCCTTGGCCACCAAGCTCGGCGAAGGCAGCCACACGGTCACGGTGGCAGATGGGGCTGGCTGTACGGCCACGGCTTCCATCAGCATCACCGAAAATGTGTTACCACTGACGATCAGTTTGTTTGTTGATTCACCCATCAAATGTGCAGGCGGGCAAGCCAAAATCGGGCGGAAAGTTGAGGGCGGCAAAGAACCTTACCAATACAAATACAGCCTTACCGACCCTGTGGATGTGAACAGCCAGTTTTTGGCAGGGTCTTATGCCGTAACGGTGACGGATGCGAAAGGCCAAACCGCCACGGCCAGCCTCGAAATCAAGGAACCAAAGCCCATAACCCTAACTACCAAAGTGGATGCCCCAGCCAGCACAGGCAATTCCGATGGCAAGGCCACGGTGAAGGCCAGCGGTGGCACAGGCAGTATTTCGTTCAAATGGGACAACGGAGAAGCGGCCGCAACCGCTACTAAATTGGCACCCGGCTCGCACACCGTCACAGCCACCGATGCCAATGGCTGCTCCGCAACGGCCACAGTGAACATCTCGGAGAACATCCTGCCGCTTTCGGTCAGCGTCTCCCAGGAAAAGGAAATCAAATGTGCGGGCGAGAAAACGGCATCACTAAAGGCGGAAGCCAGTGGTGGAAAAGGACCATTTAAGTATGCTTGGACGGGCGGCGGCCAAGGCGAAACCACAGCTTCGCTCGGTGCCGGCAACTACGACGTGACCATGACCGACGCCACGGGCGCTACCACAACGGCCAAGTTTACGGTGAAAGAACCCTCCGCTATCACGCTTACCACCAAAGTGGATGCCCCAGCCAGCACAGGTAATTCCGATGGAAAGGCCACGGTGAAAGCCAGCGGAGGCACAGGCAGCATTTTGTTCAAATGGGACAACGGAGAAGCGGCCGCAACCGCTGCGAAATTGGCCCCCGGCTCGCACACCGTCACAGCCACCGATGCCAATGGTTGCGAAGCAACGACCACGGTGAACATAACAGAGAACATTTTGCCGCTCTCGGTCAGCATCTCTCAGGAAAAGGAAATCAAATGTGCGGGTGAGAAAGCCGCATCGCTGAAAGCGGAAGCTAATGGTGGAAAAGGCCCATTTAAGTATGCTTGGACGGGCGGCGGCCAAGGCGAAACTGCTTCGTCGCTTGGTGCCGGCAACTACGACGTGACCCTGACCGACGCCACGGGCGCTACTGCCACGGCCAAGTTTACCGTGAAAGAACCCTCCGCAATCACGCTTACCACCAAAGTGGACGCCCCAGCCAGCACGGGTAATTCTGATGGAAAGGCTACGGCTTAGGGAAGTGGCGGCACAGGCAGTATTTCGTTCAAATGGGACAATGGCGAAGCGGCTGCAACCGCTGCGAAATTGGCCCCCGGCTCGCATACCGTCACAGCCACCGATGCCAATGGCTGCTCCACAACGGCTTCGGTTAGCATTTCGGAAAATATTTTGGCCTTGGAAGCCAGTATTTCACAGGAAAAAGACATCAAATGCGCTGGCGAGACGACCTCCCTCAAAGTTGAAATCAATGGTGGAAAAGCGCCATTCAGCATTACATGGAGCAATGGCAACAAATCCGAATCGGCTTCCAGCCTTAACGCAGGAAGCTATTCGGTAACGGTGAGCGATGCCACCGGCAAATCGGTAACAGCCACCAAGCAGGTGACGGAACCCAAGCCTGTAAAAGCAGTTGTGTCCAAAATAAAGCCTGCCGTGAGCGACAAGGTGAGCAATGGCCGGGCAACCGTGGATGCCACGGGCGGTAGCGGAACTTTTACCTACAAATGGGACAATAATGAAACTACGGCAGGTGCCGTTTCATTGCCCGCAGGGCAGCGCACAGTGACCGTAACAGATGCCAACGGCTGTACGGCAACGGCCAGCTTTGAGGTCAAGACCCGCATCATTCCTGAGCTTTCGGCCAATAACCTGCGCAGCGGCGAAACCATCAAACTAGAAAAAATCTACTTCCAACCCGATAGTACCCGAATGGAAGAGACCTCCCGCCCAACGCTTGACGAGTTGTATGAATTCTTGCAGGAAAATACAGCGATTACAATCGAAGTCGGTGGCCATACGAACGGCATACCTCCCCATGATTTTTGTGATAAATTGAGCACTGAGCGGGCCAAATCCGTAGCGCAATACCTCGTTGACAAGGGCTTGCCAGCCAACCGCATCACCTACAAAGGCTACGGCAAGCGCAATCCCGTTGCCAATAACGCAACGCCGGAAGGCCGGGCGAAGAACCAGCGGGTGGAGATAAAAATTGTGAAGACAAGTTGAGGGTGTGTTGTTGTAAATCTATCTAGTGTACTGCTGCTCTCAAGAAAGGTGGAAACTGAAAATTTTGCTTGGCAAAATTTTCAGTTTCCACCTAAAAAATACTTCCCTGGTGGCTGGCGGCTCCGCCAGTCACCAGGGAAGTATTTTTTAGGGATGGAGATTTGATTTGTAGAATTTGAAGTGCTCAAGAAGTCGAATGACCTGCCTGATGACTTGATTGGGTGTGTTTTTTCTAAAATTTAACTTTCTCAAGAAAAACGCCCCTATTGCAGAACTTTATTCTGATTGTGGTGGTATAGATACCGTTCCTTCGCACGAAATATGGTTTACCAACTTTACTACCTATGCTGTCCCGCACCATATCCACCTATATTGCTTCCTTTTCAGGGCTATCCCGCTCGGCTTGGCTGATTTCGTTGGCTTCCCTCGTCAACCGCAGCGGCACTATGGTGCTGCCCTTCCTGTCTGTTTACCTGACCACCAAATTGGGCTTTTCGATGAAACAGGCGGGCGTGGCCATGACGCTGTTTGGGGTGGGGTCGTTCATCGGCTCCTATATCGGCGGCACGCTTTCCGATAGAATCGGCTATTACCGGGTACTTTTCTGGTCGCTCTGCTTGGGCGGCATCGGCTTTATGATACTGGGCTATGTGAAAAGCTTGCAGGGCATTTACATCATGATTTTTGCGCTCAGCACTGTGGGCGAGGCTTTCCGTCCGGCTACGATGGCGGCTTTGGCAGCCCACAGCACACCAGAGAACCGTACCCGTTCCTACTCGCTCATGCGCATGAGCATCAACCTTGGTTTTACCATCGGCCCGGCCATTGGTGGCGTGTTGGCGGCTTGGAAGGGCTACCAAACCTTGTTCTGGGTGGATGGCATTACTTGCATCGCTTCTGCCATATTTTTCAGGGCATTCCTGAAACCAAAAAAAGTGGTAGAAAGTGAGGAGATGAAAGCGCAAATTATTGAAAATCAAAAAGTTACATCGCCTTACACCGACAAGCAATACTTGGTTTTCTTGTTGTTCACCACCATTGGCGCTACTGTTTTCCTTCCGCTCATTTCCACGCTGCCCGTCTATTACGAGCGGGTGATGCACATGACGGAGTGGCAAATCGGGGCGATTTTGGCCTTTAACGGGCTCATCGTTTTCCTCACTGAAATGCCGCTTGTTTTCACTTTGGAGCGCAAAATGAAGCGCTTGCATTGCATAGCAGCGGGCGTGATGATGTATGCCTTCGGCTATTTGGTGCTGAATATTGCTCCGCAAAGCATGGCCATTGCGGTTTTCTCCATGTTTTTGCTTTCAATCGGCGAGATTTTCAATATGCCTTTTGCCAACTCTTTTGCCCTGAGCCGTACCACCGACGCCAATCGGGGCAAGTACATGGGCCTGTATTCCATGACCTACTCGCTGGCGCATATCATTGGGCCGTATTTTTCGATGAAAATCGCTGAGAATCAAGGCTTTGACGTGCTGTGGTATGTTTCCGGTGCCTTGTGCATCATCACTTTTTTTGGCTTTTTGGCCATGAAAAAACGCAACCCAGAACCTGCTAAGACTAGCCAAGCAGTGGAGGAGGAACTGATGCCCGTAGTACCATTGGAACCAACCACCTAGTTTGTTCCATGCCCAATTCTTAGGTTCTTGAAAAAGGCTTACTTTTGGCCGCTTCTTCTGGTCAGTATTGTCAATGAGGAAATTTGTCATTTGGTTCGACAGTTCAATGAATGACGCATTTCTTCAATGACAAATGACCAAGGAGGATTCTGAAATGTCAAACTTCAACCAACACAATATAGCGGGCGTCATCGGGTCGGGCAGCTTTGGTACGGCTGTCGCCAATTTGCTGGCCATCAACACGGATGTGCTCATTTTCAGCCGAAGGGAGCAAATGGTGGAAACCATCAACAAAGAGCACCGCCACCCCACCTTCAAGGTCCCGCTTTCCGAGCGCATTCGGGCCACTTCCGACCCACAGGAAATTGCCGAAACCTGCTCCCTATTGTTCCCGATTGTCACATCCGAGGGCTTTCGCCCCATGATGCAGACCTTTTCGCCCTTCCTTCGCCCTTATCACATCATGATTCATGGCACCAAAGGTTTTGACATCAAAAACCTGACGGAGCAGGAACTTCATGAAGGCAAAATTACCCGCCAAGGCGTGCGGACCATGAGCGAGGTCATCAAGGAAGAGTCGGTCGTGGTGCGCATTGGCTGCCTTTCCGGCCCCAACCTTGCCTCCGAAATCATGGCCGGGCAGCCCACGGCCACGGTCATTGGCAGCAAGTTCGACGAAGTGGTGAGCGCTGGGAAGAAGGTCTTGAGCAGCCGGTATTTCCAAGTGTTTGGCACTTACGAAATCTTGGGCGCCGAGCTAGCGGGCGCCTTGAAAAACACCATTGCCATCGGCAGCGGCATCCTCGGCGGCCTTGGCCTCGGCAAAAACCTCCAAGCCTTGCTCATCAATCGGGGCCTGATGGAAATGATTTATTTCGGAAAAGCATTGGGCACCTCACCCAAGCCGTTCGTCGGTACGGCTGGCATTGGCGACCTCATATGCACGGCCACCAGCATGAGCAGCCGCAACTACACCTTTGGCCACCGCCTCGGCAAAGGGGAAAAAACCGCCGACATACTGGCTTCCATGCCCGAAGTGGCTGAAGGCGTGCGCACCTTGAAAATTGCGAAGCACCTCGCCGACCACTTGAAGCTGCACGTGCCCATTACCCAAATGCTCTACCGGGCCGTCCATGAAGGCTACGACATCAACCAAGCCATCGAGTACCTGATGCGCTACGCGTATTACGTGGATGTGGATTTTATTTGATGGCTGGTTCATGGTTTCATTGTTAAATTGCCTCATTGTTACGCTCGTGAAGCTGCCCTGATGCTGAATCAATGAAACCATGAAACCATGAATCAATCCTTATTTACTCATTTGCCAAGCAAAGCCCGCCGCTCCCACTGCCCCGGCAAATTCATTGAAATGCGCCTTCAATATCGTTACCTGCTTGCCGCCGGGCCGCCATTCATAAAGCTCCATGAAGTCGGCCAATGGCTTGAATAGGTCGTCATCGGCTTTGGTGATGCCGCCGCCCAAGACCACTACTTCCGGGGAGAAAATATTTCCGATGGTACAAATGGCTACCGCCAATTTGCGCACCGAATCGAGCCAAAGCCAAGTGGCGAAATGGTCGCCCCGCTGGTAGGCCTGCACCAATTCAAAAGTAGAGCGGAAGCGCCCATGCGAGCGGTGTGGCACGGTCTCATCGCCAAAAGCATCTTCCAAGCTGCCCGGACTGCCAGTTGAATCCAGTTTTGCGTCTGTGGCATTGATGGAAAAATGGCCGAGATGGCCTGCTACCTGTCCCATGCCTTGGTAAAGTTCGCCGTTGATGAGCACCCCTCCGCCAACGCCCGTTCCGAGCGTAAGCAGCACGGCGTGTTTTTTTCCTTTGGCTGCGCCAAAACGGGCTTCTGCCATGAGCGCCGAGTGGGCATCGTTCAGCACCCAAACCCGCTCGCCGAAAAACTCCGACCAATTGAAATGCTCCAAGCCCCACAGCCTGCCGGGCATGGTGTGGATGGCCGAGTTGTCCGCATTAGCGATGCCAGGAGCGGACAGCCCCACTGCTTTCACCTCACTGCCGAACTCTTTTTTTAGTCCGATGAAAACATCCCGCACAGCGCCTTTCCAACGCTGCTCATCCTCTGGGCGGTTGTGCTGGCCCGTAGGTGCCGTTGCTTGGTGGATGCGGTTGCCCTGCTCGTCCACGATGATGGCTTTGATGTTGGTGCCTCCTATGTCTATGCCGATGGAAAGTGCCATAAATAAAGCTAAGTGTTTTTGCTGGCAGCCGTAGGCTGCTAGCAAAAACACAGTTTTTCATTTTTGAGGCACGGCTCTGCCGTGCCTCAAAAATGTTATTTTTCAAAAACCATCCACCTCTTCGTACGCCTTAATCAACGCCATTTCCCCGGCTTTTCCTTCGGCGGCATTGCCGTGTTCCATGCCGAGAACGCCCGTGAAGCCCTTTTCGTGGATATGCTTGAAGAGGTTTTTATAGTTGATTTCGCCCGTGGTAGGCTCGTTGCGGCCCGGTTCATCGCCGATTTGGAAATAGGCGATTTCGTCCCAACAGAGGTCCATGTTCACGGTCATGCGGCCTTCGTTGCGCTGCATGTGCCACATGTCGAAGAGGATTTTGCAACTGGGCGAATTTACGGCCTTGCAGAGCAGGTAAGTCTGGTCGGAGTAGCGCATGAAGAGGTCGGGGGTATCGCTGAGGGGTTCGAGCACCATCACAAGGCCGTGCGGTTCGAAGATTTCTGCGCCCCGGCGCAATGATTCAATCACGTTGGAGGTCTGGATGCCCATCGGCAAGCGGCGGTCGTAGTTGCCGGGCACGACGGTCATCCACTTGGCGTTCACCCGCTTGGCCACCTCCACGGCTTCCCGGCAGGTTTTTACGAATTTTTCCCGCCAATCCTTATCGCCGCTGGTGAGCGAGGTGGAGAGCGGCCAATTGTCGAAAGACACCACGAAAACGCCCATTGTCATGCCGAGCTTGGCCATCGTTTCCCCGATTTTCGACTGCATTTCCTTGGTGCGGCCCATCATTCCGTTGTCTTCCATGGCGGTGAAGCCTTGGTCGGCCATGAACTTGAGTTGGTCAATCAGGTCTTTACCCGCTGACTGCTCGAACATGCCGAAGTGTGGGGCGTATTTCATTTTGAACTTTCGGGCTGTGGGTTCGGTATTGCTGCCTGTGGCAGCAATGGAAGAGCCAGCTGCGACAGCGGCCGTGGTGAATAAGCTGTTTTTTAAAAAATTGCGCCTTTCCATGCTGATTGAATTTTGTTCTGAGTAGAATAAGCCGAATCGAGGCTGAAATAGGAATCGAAGGGAAACATTGGCTGGTGCGCTCCGTTCCTTAACTCTGCCTGTTGCGGAGCGAAAGGTAGGAATCTTTCAAAAAAGATGGCCACTCAAAGTAGGTATGGCTTTTTTTATAAAAAGCTGCTATATCTTTGCTTGCCGTATTGCAGTCGGCGGTGCGAACGATCAACTGTCGGCTGAGCAAGGAGAGATGCCGGAGTGGTCGATCGGGACGGTCTCGAAAACCGTTGTACGGGCAACTGTACCGAGGGTTCGAATCCCTCTCTCTCCGCAACAAATTGAAAATTAGGTGCTTGTGTTGTGTGTTGTTGTTGCCTGATTTTCTTTAAAGATAAATACTCGAATCAAAGGATTTGATGTGAAAACGAGCGCATAACGAACTACCCATGTGGGGCAACTATTACTAAGGACTTCAAAAGCGGCGAACGCTTTTTTTGAAGTTTGCATCAAAAATTGCCCGTCATGGTTGCCGCTGAAACGTATGGCTTAGCTTTGAAATGCTCTAAGAAAAACTTGCAGGTCATGGGTGCCGCCCCAATTAAGTAGATAATCCCTCCCATTACCCGTAAGCAGCAAAACAAGCTATTCTTGCCTCCAATTAGCACGGTTGTTACGCCGCCATTTTTTCATCAAGTGCTTGAATATTAGTGTATTATATTGGTTCAGCAGTTTGTTTCACCATGATTGGCACTTGGTGGGAAACTGCGCTGTATTATTCAAGTCTGGCTAATGGGATAGCTGATTTCTGCTCAATTTTTTGGTGCGAGACCAAGGGGGCGATAAATGCGATACCCACTGCCAGTAAAAACACTAAATCATAAGTGCTGCGGCTACTTCTACGCTTTAACAACCGTTTTTTCCATCCTGAAAAGGAGTTCGCCAACAAAATTCGTCCACTGATTGGCTTCACGCCAGCCAATATGGGCATTTTCAAGTTGGCCTTCTCGCACAAGTCAAACCCTTCCGACAAGGTTTACGCCATGCAGAACAACGAGCGATTGGAGTTCTTGGGCGATGCCGTGCTCGGTACCATCGTGGCAGAGTACCTGTTCATCAAGTACCCCAATGCCGACGAGGGCTTTCTGACGAAGATGCGCTCCAAGATTGTGAAGCGAAACACGCTGAACAAAATTGGCGACAAAATGGGCCTCGACATGCTGCTTCAGGATTACAGCCAGACCCGCCTCAGCCGTTCCATGCTCGGCAATGCCGTGGAGGCACTCGTTGGGGCGGTCTATCTTGAAAAAGGCTATCCGGCCACCAAGCGCTTTGTCATTAAAAAGATACTGCGCAACTACGTGGACGTGCATGAACTGGAGAGCTTCGACGACAACTACAAGAGCCAACTCCTCGAATGGTGCCAGAAAAACGGCCAGACCGTCAGCTACAAGCTCGTGGCCCGGTACAAGTTCGAGAAGCGTGACCGCTTTAAAGTGGCGGTGATGGTGGACAATAAGAAAATCGCAACAGCGGACGATTTTAATAAGAAAAGCGCCGAGCAAACTGCTTCTGAAAAGGCGATGGTGCTGCTCGGCATCATTACCGATAGCGGCGACCATAATTTCACGGAAGAAGAGGACGATGAGGAACCAGAACACGAGCTTGAGCACGAGGATTGAAATATAGCGCACTGCCAATTGAAATCACTCGGCGCAAAAAATAAGGGCGACGGCATCTTCTCGATACCGCCGCCCTTATTTTTTAGCGTTTTTTAGTCAATTATTGCTTCGCAAAACTGCCGAACTTCATCACACATTGAGGTAGCTCATCAAGGCATCGTAGCGTTCTTGGAGCGATTCAAGGTATTCTTCCTCGTTGAAAGAAGCCTTTATGACGTAACCGAAACGCTCGAAAGCGGCGAGGATGTTGCGGATGTCCTGGCGGTTGATTTTCAAGGTAACTTCTACCAAAGAAGAATCCGGGTAAGAGGTGACGAAGGTACTGAGGATGGTGGCACCCTCTGCTTCTACCAGTCTTGCAATTTCCGCCAAAGAGTAGTTCCGCTGCTGGAACTCCAGCACGACAATGCTGCCCGTGTCGCTGAACGCCGCCGTTTTTGCGAAATAGTTCAGCACATCTTCCAAAGAGACCATGCCCACGTAGTCGCCATTGTCGTCCACAACGGGGATGACGGTCAGTTGGCGGTCAGCCAAGAGCCGCATGACCTCGTAGAGGTGGTCATCGTGCTTTACAAAGGCATTGAGCAGGGAAAGCTGGTAGGAACCAATGGGTTCGTTGGTGTTGTGGATGAGGATGTCATCTTCGCTAATGACGCCCAGCAATTGGCGCTCATTGACGATGGGCAAGTGGCGAACGTTGAAGGTCTCCATCGAGGCCAGCGCCATTTTGCCCGTATCGGAAGTCCGAAGCGGTAAAACTGCGGACGAAATAAGGTTTTCAGCGACCATTGAGTTTGTGTTTGGTGTCCATGTTAAGACGTTTCATAGTTCCTTCAATACATAGTTTTTCAGTTAAACTTTTCTTGTATTTTCAGGTAGTGCAAAATTGTGCCAGTTCTTTTAGAGTTGGCAGTTTGGCAGTTGGCAGTCAGTCCTGAAGTTGAATAGTCCGCAGTTAGTGCCAATTTGTTTGCCAATGGCTTTCGGACTGTTAGAGTGCCTACTGACTGCAAACTGCCAACTGTCGAACTGCCAACTTCAAGACCCCATAAGCCTTTGCCGTTGGTCATCGTATTCTTGTTGCGTGAGCAAGCCGTGTTCCCGCATCTCTGACAGTTTTTTCAGTCTGTCGAGCAATTCGGGTTGTGAGGCAAGCAAGTCCTTTTCATCGGTTTTGGAAGTGGGAACTGTGCCCAAGCGGAACCCGTTCGCTTCGAACGACTCGAATTCTTTTTGGATGCGTAAGTAGGCCAGTGCGTGATGCTCGTTTACTTTTTGAAAATCCCTGAAGCCAAGCGAAACGGCTTTGTCGAGGTGCCAGAAAGCCTTGTCTTTGTCTTCCACCAAGGCATAGGCACACGAGATATTGAAATGGGTAGCGATGTCCTGCGGTGCAATATCAAGGGATTTTTTGAAATCTTCAATAGCTCCGTAATAATCGTAGTCCTTGAATTTTTCGAGGCCAGCGGTTTTATGCGGATTGGGCCTGTCGGCGGGCGCTTTGCGCTGTTGGGGTGGGGGAGGTGGCGAGCTTTGGCGCTGCTGCGGCTGGCGGTCGAAATCTGAAGGGCGGCGGCGCTCAAAATCGGGCTGGTACTGGCGCTCTTTCCATGCCTGTTTGTTGTACTTGGCATCAAAAACATCGGGGTCCATTGAGAACAACACGATGGCATCAATGAACGCAATTATCCAGGTGAGCGGGAACCAGCAGAAGACTGCATAGAGCACGCCCCGGCCAACTTGCCCCAAATAGAAGCGGTGGATGCCTACCCAACCCAAGAACAAGGCCAAAACTCCTGCTACGTTTTTATCTTTCATTCAGTGTATTTCTATATCAAAATGCGAACTCAACGCAAAAATGCTGCTTTGGTTTGCTACAACCCAACTGCTATTCGATGCAATAGGTAAAATTATGGATGAATAGATTCATGGCTGCATTGTTTAATGGTTTCATGGTTGTCTCTAGGGGGCAATGAAGCCATGAAACAATGCAGCCAAGAAACCATCTAAAACACTTTACAAGTCAGCACGGTAAAATCATCTTGGAACCCAGCCTGCCCCTTGAAGAGGTCGAGGGCGCTCATCACTTTTTTATTGAACTCGGTGGCGCTAAGGTGGTAGTTCTCCAACACGAATTTTTGCCCAAAGTTCTCGTCCACGTATTCGCCCGCTTCATTCTGCAATTCAGTTAGTCCATCAGTGAAAAGCAGGATGAGTGCCTCGTGGGTCAGTTGCTCGGTGCCTTGCTCAATGAACGGCAAATCGTCAAAAGCACCCAGCACGGTAGTGCCTTTGTCGAGGTATTTCAGTTGCTCGTTCATGGCGAGGATGGGCGGGTTGTGGCCTGCGTTCACATAGGTCAACTGCCTGGTATTGAGGTCGCATTGTGCCACGAAGAAAGTCAAGAAACGCTCGCCCTTGGTGATGCGCAGCACGGCCCGGTTGAGGTCATCCACGAACTTCACCAAATCGTCGTGGCGCTCCAGAAGGCTGTGAAAGCTCGCTTGGAAATTGGACATGAGCAGTGCTGCCGCAACGCCCTTGCCCGCAATATCGGCAATGCAGAAAGTGATTTTGCCATTGCCATGTTCCACGAAGTCGAAGTAATCGCCCCCGACGTTCAGGTGCGGGCGGTAGATGGATGAAAGCTCGTACTCTTTGCGGGTGGGCAGCGATTTTGGTATCAAGAGCTGCTGCATTTCGCTGGCAAGCTCCATCTCCTTGCGGAGCCGCTCCTCCTCCAATTTGTTCTTGAAGAGGCGTTTGTTCTCAATGGCTACCGTAATGATGTTCGTAATGGTGGTGATGAACTGCACCTTGTTGTACATGTCCTCCTCCTCTCCGAAGCCCCCGATGAAGACGTAGGCCAAATGCACCTCTTTGTGCTTCACGGGAATCACCACGTCAAACTGTCGGAAGAAAGGGTCGTCGCTATCGGCGAGGGTATGCAGGCGGGTATAGCGGCTGAGTTGCTCAGAGACATCGGTTTTCAGTTCTTTGTCGTTGAAGCCAATCTGTGCGGAGCAAACCCATTTTTTGTCCTTTCGGTAGTAAAGCGCCATTTTTTTCACGCCCATTTCCCAACTCAGGAACGAGGTGTACATCTCGAACAGGCCGCTCATCTTCACATTGTTGTTGATGGCCTGCGTGATGTTGAGCAAGCGGTTGACCTGCAATTGCTTGAGGTTCAGGTCACGCTCCAATTGCCCGATGGTATTCAATTTTTGTTTTACGTTACTAAGGGATGTCATCAGTAAGTCGTTTTCCGCCTGCACAATTATCCAAAACGGATGGGTAAAATTAGAAATTGACCTGAAAACCATGCAAGAAAAGTATTTTTGCAAAAAAAATACGGTCATGCCACTGCGAACGGCGGCGGCTTTCCGTACCAAAAGCAAACACTAGGTCGGTCAATATTTGTGCAAGGCTTTGTAAATCAATGTTTTGTAAAAAAGCTTGCCACTGCGGTGCCGCCTAATTTCGGACAATGGAACATATTGAATTTAAGGGGAAACTAATTGCCTATTTCGACAACAACCCAGGCAAAAGCCGGGACGCAGAGGGACTGCCCGTCGTGCTTCTGCATGGTTTTCTGGAAGATAGCCGCCTTTGGGACGAATGGATACCGCTACTGCCCACCCGCCGCTACATCTGCATTGACCTGCCGGGCTTTGGCAGCTCCGAACTGACCGAAAACCTGACCATGGCGGGCATGGCCGAAGCAGTGGCAGCAGTCATAGAACACCTCGGCCTGCAAAGGTTCATCCTTGCAGGACACTCCATGGGCGGCTACGTGGCGCTGGCCTATGCCGAAAATTGGAGCGAAAAAATCGCTGGGCTTTGCATGTTCCATTCCCATCCCTTTGCCGATTCGGAGGAGAAGAAAGCGTCGAGACTAAAATCTATTGAGTTCATCAAAAACAATGGCCACGTCATCTATGTGCGCCAAGCCATCCCCCAACTATTCATCTACGATTTCTCGAAAGGCTATCAAATGGAGGTTAATCGCTTGATACACAATGCGATACATTTCACGCCCGAAGCCATCATTGCCGCACTCGACTCCATGCGCAACCGCCAAGACCGCTCCGAGGTGCTCCGCAATTTGCAGTGCCCCGTGCTCATGCTCATCGGGCAGCACGATACCGCCGTGCCCCTCGACGTGAGCATGGCCATGACCACCCTGCCCAGCCGTGGCATCATCCACGTCTTCCCAACGGTTGGCCACATGGGCATGTTCTCAGCCAGCCGGGAGACGTCCAAAGCATTCCGGGAGTTCCTATCGGAAATAAGAGAGTGAGAGAAGTGAGAGGGTGAGAAAGTGAGAGGTGAGCGACTCTCACCCTCTCACCCTCTCACTTCTCTCACCCTCTCACCCTCTTGCCTATGAAAGCCCTCATCTTCGCCGCTGGCCTCGGCACTCGACTAAGGCCACTCACCAACGACCGACCCAAGGCACTTGTGGAAGTGAACGGCATCACTTTGCTTGAGATTGCCATTAGACGGCTCAAGGCTGCCGGCTGCAAAGAAATCATCGTCAACGTCCATCATTTTGCGGAGCAAATCATTGATTTTATTGAAAAAAACGGCCAGTTCGGCATCCGAATCGTCATCTCCGACGAGCGGGAACTGCTGCTTGACACTGGCGGCGGCCTGAAAAAAGCAGCTTGGTTCTTTGATGATGGCCAGCCTTTCCTTGTTTGCAATGCCGATATTCTGACGGACATGGACCTTGCTCGTTTTTATCAAAAGCACCTTGAAAATCAAGCGATTGCGACCCTAGCCGTTCGCCACCGCACCACTTCCCGTTATTTTTTGTTCGATGAAAACATGCGCCTCTGCGGCTGGCAAAATGCCAAGACCGGGGAAGAGAAGTTGGTAGCTGGCGGTTCGCTAAAATTCAATCCTTCAATCCTTCAATCCTTCAATCCTTTTGCTTTCAGCGGTATCCACGCCATTAGCCCGGCCTTATTTGATTGGCTGCCGGCAACAGAAGGGCCTTTTTCCATCATTGATGTTTATTTGAGAGCTGCGCAAACGGGGCGGATTTTGGGCCACAACCACAGCTCCGATGGTTGGTTGGATGTGGGAAAACCAGAAGCTTTGGTCGCTGCCGCAGAATTTTTGGAAAAAAACCGCAATTTCGCCATTGACTGAAAATCATTTCAAGCAGAAACTTGAACAAAACAGCCATTTCAGGCATCAGCCATGTCCATTTTCTTCACCACCAAGTTCCCTAAAAGTCGGTATTCTGAACTGCGTTCCGAGCATATTATCGGCACCTTGGAGCGCTTGCGGATGCGAATCGAAGAGCGGTTCCCGGGTTCTGGACTTGGAAAGGTAGCCGAGGAGCTGAATGCGGTGGCATTGGCTATCGTGGGGCTGGTTGAGCAGTTGTCGAGGCCGCTTTGGCCCATCCGCATCCTCACTTTTGTGGCAATTACCTTGCTGATTGGTCTGACGGGCTGGATTTGTACTTTGACCCTGCGTTATATCCCGGCGGGTGAAAGTGGCTTGATGGAGATTCTGCAAGGCGCTGAAAGTGCCATCAATGAGGTCATTTTTTTGGCGCTGGCCATCCTGTTTTTTGCTACGCTCGAAAACCGAATTAAGCGGAAAGCGGCCTTGAACTCCCTGCATCGGCTGCGCTCCATAGCCCACGTGGTGGACATGCACCAACTCACCAAAGACCCTGCCTCGCTTTTGGCGGACAGCCAAAAAACGGCTTCTTCGCCCGAACTGAAGATGACGCCCTACCAGCTTACCCGTTATTTGGATTATTGCTCCGAACTGCTGGCCATCAACTCCAAACTGGCGGCGCTTCACATCCAACAATTTCAGGATGCGGAAGTGCAAAAAACAGTGGACGAGGTGGAAAGCCTATCGCACGAGCTTTCCAATAAGATTTGGCAGAAAATCATGATGTTGGATGCGGCCAAGAAGCGGAAATGACCGCTGATTTTGTCACAATCCTTCCAGAATGGTGAACGTCGTTCGGCGGTTCAATTGGTGTTCTTCCTCTGTGCAGCGGGCACAGGCGCAGTTCGCCTTAGGTGCCGACTCCCCGAATCCCATCGCCGAGAGCCGCTCTACGCTGATGCCCTTTGAAACAAGGTAGTCCACGGCGGACTGTGCCCTTCGCTGGCTTAGTTCGGCGTTGTAGCCATCGTTGCCCCGACAGTCGGTGTGCGAGCTGAGTTGGATGCGGATTTTTGGGTTCAATTCCAGGTTTCGGACCAGTGCATTCAGGGTCGGCATGGCATCCGGGCGAATGTCCCATTTATCGTAGTCGTAGTAAATGTCTTCGAGCACGATTTCCTTGTTGAGGAAGATTTTATCCAAAACAACCTCCACTTCGAATGTTTGTGTCGGGTTGTTCGGGTCTTTGGCTATGCCTTTCGTGGAGAAGAATGCCTCGCCCGTGAGGTAGCCGTCTTTTTTTGCAATAAACTGATAATCAGTGTTTTCGGCCAAGTCCATATTGAAATAGCCGTCGTCTTTCACGGTGAATTTCTTGGTTTCTTTACCGAATTTTACCTCAACGGTAGCGCCATTCAATGGCCGGCGGCCTAGCACTTTGGTGTCGGGGTTGTCTGCTTCCGCAAAGATTTTTTCCAAAACAAAGCCGTCCAATTTCAGTTTATAGTCAATTACAACGGGCTTAGGCGGTTCTGGCGGTGGTATGCGGCGCTCGAAGCGGTAGAGGTCGTCGCTAGCACCCGACTCCTGCGGGCGATTGGTGGTGAAATAGCCCGTTTGGAGCACATCCTGCGGCCTTTTTGCCTGATAATCAATCACATAAGCAAAGTCGTCATACCCCGAATTGATAGGTGGCTTCAGGTTCTGCACTGGCGACCAAGCGGTGCCCACTTTATAGGTTTTGAAAATATCCAAGCCGCCCATGCCGGGGTGATAGTCGGAAGAGAAGTAGAGCGTATCGCCATCTAGCCAAGGGAATTTTTCGTTGCCGAGGCTGTTCACGCTGCGGCCCATGAGCTTTGGCTCACTCCAAAGCTCACCCTGACGTTCGCTCGTCCAGAGGTCGTAGCCGCCCCATCCATCCTTGGAATTGCAGGAAAAATAAAGGGTCTTTCCATCGGTGCTGAGCGCTGGGTGGCCATAATTGATGCCCGCTTGTTGAAAAGCCAATGCTACGGGCGCTGACCAACCGGAGCCATCCCATTTGCTATATAGGATTCGGCAGTAGCTGTCCTGTTTTTTATCGCCGTAGCAACGGGTGAAGAACAATTCCGTTCGGTCTTTGCTAAAGGTGGCAGTGCCTTCATTGACCTCTGTATTTAATTGAATATCAAAAGCTTGCACATCGCCAGATTGCACATCGGCGACGAAGAGGTCGGAGAACTCGTTGCCTGTCCAATTGTATTTTTTTTCACCTGTGGCAGCTTGTCGGTCGGAGGTGTACACGATTTTTCCATCCTTGAAAATGGCTGGTGCGTAGTCGGCACCGGGACTGTTGAAAGACAGCGGCGTGACGGAATAGGCCTTGGATTTTTCAGCTTTCCAAGCCTGTGCCGATTGGCAAGCCGTAATTTCCCGTTTGTATTCATAGGGGCTGCCGATTTCAATGCCCAGTTCCTTGAAGGCTTTGATGGCATCTTCGTACTGTTCTTGCTCTTTAAGGGCGTAGGCGTAGTCCCGCAGTGCATCGGGGCCGTAGCCGTCGTCGTACGCTTTTTTGTACCAATCGGCGGCACTGGCCGGTTTGCCCAATTCTTGGTAGCTATCGGCGAGCAGATAGGCCAATTTGCCCTTTTCAGCTCGTGTTTTGGTTTTTTGGTGCTCTTTTTTCAGCAAATCAACGGCAACGGCGTACTGCTTGCGGTCGTGCGCAAAGGTGCCGTTGTTCACCTTTTGGGTATAGGTGCAAGCGGCAAAGAACAATAAACAGCAAAAAGAAAAGGCGTATGAAATCTTCATGAAAGCTTTTTTTGAAAAAACGCTGTGGCTTCGGCTTTGTTGCCAAAGGATAGACGCCCAGCTTGCCAAATCCAGTGGTAAAGGCCGGAATTTTTCGCAAACCTGATAAATCTGCTCGAATTCTGCTCGCTTTGCCGGGAATTTGCCGTTTCTTTGTTCCGAGAAACTTATCGAAAGACAAAATTCAAACTGCGTTACTATGAGAAATTCACTCCTTGTTACCTCCGACCTCAATGCTGTTATTCTAGTGGATACGCTGCAAGGCGACCAGCGCCTCGTCATCAGCCGCCGGGGCGTGCTGCTCAACGTGCTCGGCACGGAAATTTGCGCCAGCGAGGTGCCGACGAATATGGAAGCCTTCGTGAACACGGCCATTGGCACAGGAAAGGCATTTTACGAATTCGATGCTTCTGCGGATCCTGCCAAGAGTCAGCTTTGTATCACGTATAACGATGTGAACAATGTGGTGTTTATCATTGGGATAACGGATCTTGGAGCTGGGTTAGTTGGCCCAACTGAAGTGCCTCAAAGCAAGGTTAAAACCTTTACAGTTAAGATGAAGAACTCGCCTAATAATGGGTTAGCATCTCCGAATGTAATACTTGTCAGACTTGAAATGGTTGGTGCGAAGAAATTCATTAGGTTCTACCACTTGCCATCTATTGCAAATAACTAGGTTTCTTTAATTTGGAATCAATCCATATTGCCAATTCATCAAGACCTAGCAATTGTTCGGCATTTGGGCTTTGTTTAATCTCAGTCAAGTAGTTTTTTAAATGGAGTACATTTTGTTTGAACTCACTTACTGTTGAATTGAATATCTGTTTTAAATAAACATTCAGTACAGTGTTCTCAAATTTTCCACTTTCTAGTTCGTTCGTTTTATAAAACCTATTAGTAGCTCTTATTTCTAACTCGGTTTTTTCTATAGCGTCCAATTCATAAAGTGAGATAATTTTATACAATCTTACGATTTTTTGGATATCTATCCTCCCACTGTTTTTCATGGTCTTAGTGATACTTTCAACAGTTTTGATGCAATTCGAGTAGTCACCCACCAAAAAATAAACAGTTGCAATATTACCTGCCAGAACGATGTTTCTCTTCAATCCAAATTTGTTCATCCCCTCTATTATTTCTGGCAAAATTTTGCTGGCTTCAATGAATTGGTTTTTATTTAAATGGTATAAAAGTTTGGAAAGTGAGAGGTATTGAAAAATCACTTTTTGGTTATGGGTGCTCTCACTCGATTTTTCAGACTTCAACCTTTCAATCCATTCTTGAGCAATTGGGAAATAACCTTCGATTTTATAACATGTATTAACCAAATTGGACACATTGATGATGTAACGGTGAAATTCTTCTTCTTTTAGTGCTGGGAAGTCATCCCACCAGTTCACAGCTTTAATTGAAAACTGATATACTTTATCTAAGTCACCTATTAAGTTGAAATACATAACATTGCATTGGTAATATCTTCGTAATGCTTGGGCACACTCTGGTTTGTTTGATTCCATTATTAAATTGATTGGCAACTTGGTTTTTAGCATATCAATGCTTTTGTCATCTTTTAAACTGAATTGGTTGTAAACCTCCAACAACAACCGATAATACAAATCCAAATACTTCAACTCCTCGTCAATCGCCTTCAGCGTGCGTTCCCGTTCTTCGTTCAGCTTTTCGATATGCTCCAGCTGCACCTTGGCCCGGCGGTCGAAGAGCGAGACCTGCTCCTCCCGGTTGATTTCCAGCAGCGTGAACTGGTCTTCCAGCTCGGCGGCCATGGCCTTGGCTTCCGAAATGCGTTCGGTGCTTTGGTCATAAAGGCCCCGCTCGTAGAGGAAACGGGCGTCCATGAGGCGCTCCTTCACTTGGGCGGCCTTGGAGCTTTGGCTGCGGTAGTCACGCATGCTGCGCAGGATGGCCTCGTAGAGGTATGCCTTATCGGAAGAAAGGTTGGCGGCAAAGCGCTTTTTGAGCGGCTCCTCGTCGTATTCCTCCATGTCGTTGATGGCATCGAAGAGGTTGAGGTAGCGGCTGTCCGTGCGGCCCGACTTCTTGGCGTCCAGTACGAAGTAGCGTTTCTCGGACTTGGACATGGCCTGTATGAGTTGGAAAAGGTCTTCTTTGCTGCGCATAGTTGGTGTTTGTCAGGCAAATTTTGTCAAAAAATCGGGCTTTGAATTTTTTTTTAAAAATTTTTAGCCTTTTAGAAACTCCAACTTCATAGAGTGTCGAACGGTGGGTTTTTACCAAGGCAGAAATCAATTTAGTGAAATGTATTTTTCTAAAAATTTGATAAACATTGATTTATGATAATTTATTTT
>JADLHE010000427.1 GCA_020848965.1 Saprospiraceae bacterium | reverse complement strand
AGATTTCCGAAGTCTTCAAGACTTCGGAAATCTTCAAAGCTCGGCCAATTCTTCAAGGTCTTGGTGAAGCAGCATGGTCTCCTGCAAAAGCAATTTACGCAGTTTGGTTTTGGCTTCAGTATAAGCAACCTGTTCTTGGGCAGGGCGCTTTTCGTAGTAGTCATCTGTTTCTGCCCTCAGAGCTTTGCCCTCATTTTCATCTGCAAGTAGCAACTTGACCAAGCTATTTCTTATCGCAAGTGATTGAGTAGCTTGCGATGCAAGGTGGTTGGCAAGTTCTAGGTCGCTCATTTCGATGGTAGAAAGCCCAAGTTGTTTGGCTTTTTCATTGCTCATTGGCTTTGATGGGATTAAACAGTAATTAAATTGCCATACTGTTCAACATAAGTTTCAAAGTCACTTTCCACGTAATGAAAAGAAACCCAATCAATATGTTCAAGTCCTACAATTCTAGCAAAACCATAATCTGCGGTTTCACTACCGGACTCAGTTTCCCATGAATTTAAAAGGCTTTCAATTTCGTCAACTTTATCTGCTGGCACTATTTTGTTAATGGCTTCTTTTGAATAATCTTTAAAATTTGGAATTTCTCCATCTTCCCCTTCTAGCTTATATTTACATATCAACTTATCTTCTTGGTATATAGAAAAGCCCCATGCAGGGAAATCATTTGTTCTAAACATTTCAATCAATATTCCTTTATTTGATGCAGGTACATCTGAAGAAAGCTCATCCTCCACCACAAATGTCACCCAGCCATTGACAGGAGGAAAAACATAGCCCCTCACTGAGGCATTTTGGAGAAGTTGAACAGCTGCTTGTTGGTCTTCGCTCTTTAAGTGGTAGTGGAAACTGAAATCGCTCATAAGTTACGGTTTGATGAATGAATAGCAAATATAGGGTAATAAGATTACTTGTAAACTGGCCGAGGCTTGAATTTTTTTTGATGGCAATACACCTTTACCTTTTACCTTCACCCCTTCAAAACAAATCCAACTATGCGTCAACTCATCCTGTTTTTCACCCTCGTCCTTGCCTTCGTCGCTTGCAAGCAAGAACCCACCGCCCCAAAACCCTCAGAACTCCTAACCAAGACGGAAGACCCCACCAAGTCTGACTCCATTGCGGCCAAAATCCGCAACGAAACGACCGTGAAGCTGGCCGACGGGCTGGAAATTTCGCTGTGGGCCTCCGATTCGCTGTCGCCCGACCCGGTGTCTATTGCCATCGACGACCTTGGCCGGGCTTATATTACCCGCACCGTGCGGCAGAAGCACTCGGAGTTCGACATCCGGGGGCACCAAGATTGGATGACCGAGTCCATTTCGTGGCAGACGATGGAGGAGCGCCGGGCTTTTCTGCGCCGCAATTTTGCGCCGGAGCGCAGCAAACAGAACGAATGGCTGGCCGACCTCAACAACGACGGAAGCCACGATTGGAAAGACCTCGCCATCGAAAAGGACGAAATCTGGCGCTTGGAGGATACCAACAACGACGGTTTTGCCGATAAATCCGTGCGGGTCTTCGCCGATTTCTTCGAGGAAGTGACCGACGTGGCGGGCGGCCTGCTCGTGCGGGCAAAGGATGCTTTCTACGCCCAGGCCCCTTATTTCTGGCGATTGGAAGACCAGGACGGCGACGGCATTTGGGAGAAAAAAACGGCGACCAGCAAGGGCTACGCCGTGCATGTGGGCTTTAGCGGCCACAATATGTCAGGCCCCGTGGAAGGCCCCGACGGTCGCATCTACTTCAACATGGGCGACATCGGGGCGAACATCACGACCACCGATGGCCGCAAAATCGAGAACGCCAATTCTGGCTTCATCGCACGCTGCAACCCCGATGGTTCCGATTTTGAAATCTTCGCAACGGGTCTCCGCAATACCCACGAGTTCGTTTTTGACGACTACGGCAACCTCATCTCTGAAGACAACGACGGCGACTATCCCGGCGAAAGCGAGCGCCTCGTTCACGTCGTGGAAGGCTCCGACGCTGGCTGGCGCTCCAACTGGCAGTACGGCAAATACACCGACCCGAAGAACAATCGCTACAACGTCTGGATGGATGAAAAACTGAGCGTGCCGCATTGGGAAGGGCAGGCGGCGTACATCATCCCGCCCATCATGAACTACCACAACGGCCCCACGGGCATGGTTTATAACCCCGGAACGGCGCTCGGCAAGGAGTGGCTGAACAAGTTCTTCGTCGTGGAGTTCGTCGGTACCACCAGCAATTCGCATATTTGGTCGTTTGGCCTGAAACCCAAAGGCGCTTCCTTTGAACTTGACGGCGAAAAGGACATGATGAGCGGCATCCTGCCCACGGGTATCCAGTTCGGGCCGGACGGTGCGCTCTACGTGGCCGACTGGATAACGGGCTGGGAAACCAAGAACTATGGCCGGGTCTGGAAGCTGGACGTGACCAAGGAGAAGAACAACCTCGAAAAAGAACGGGCCGAAACCAAGCGGCTCATGACTTTGGATTATTCCAAGCAGACGGGTGCTGATTTGGGGAAATGGCTCGGTTATGCCGACCGTCGCATCCGCATGAAGGCGCAGTTTGAACTGGCAAGCCGGGGCAAAGATGGCGCTGCGGAGTTTAATAAAGCGATTAAACAAACGGAAAATCAATTGGCCCGCATACATGGTATATGGGGCATGGGGCAATTATTGCGCAGCGATGCTAAATATGCTGCTGAGTTAATTCCGTTATTAAAAGATAAAGACGAGGAAATCATCGTGCAGAGCCTGAAAATGCTGGGCGATTCAGAGGTTAAATCCATTGGAAACGATATAATTCCATTTTTAAAAAGCACGAATCCACGTCTCCAGTTTTATGCTGCCGAATGTTTGGGCCAAATAAAACATGAGGCCGCCTTGCAGCCGTTAATTGATTTAATTCGGGCCAATAATGACAAGGATTTGTACATCCGCCACGCAGCGGTATTGGCACTGTCAAGAATCGGAAAGGCTGACCCGATATTGGCGCTTTCCAGCGACCCCAGCAAGGCCGTGCGCACGGCGGCGGTGCTCATTTTGCGCAAGCTGAAGGATGAAAGAATCAATATCTTCCTCGACGACAAAGACCAGTACGTGGCCACCGAAGCTGCCCGTGCCATCAACGACGACCACTCCATCCCCGGTGCATTGCCAGCCTTGGCAGCCACCCTGCGCATGAAAAACCCTGCGAGCGAGGCACTGCTGCGCCGTGCCATCAATGCCGCCGTGCGGGTTGGCTCTGATGCGGAACTCGACCTGCTCTTCAATTTCACCAAGCGCACCGACCTGTCGGAAGCCATTCGCATTGAGGCATTGGATGCTTTGGGCACTTGGGCAGCCCCCTCCCTTCTCGACCGGGTGGATGGCCGTTTCCGGGGCAAAGTGACCCGCAGCGCCGGGCCTGTGCAGCGCAAAGTGAAGGAATATGTGGCGGAGTATTTAAAGGATAAAAATCCGAAAATACTGGCCGCTGTGGCCAATATGCTCGTGAACCTCGACCTGAAATCGAGCAATGACCAATTGGCGGCAGTGTATGCCAGCACCCAATCGGTGGAGGTAAAAGCGGCGTTTTTGGAGGCTTTGTCCGACTTGAAATACGCCAAGTCCAGCGAACTCATCAAGCAGGCGCTCGGCGACAAGGAGGAGAAAATGCGCACCACCGCCCTTGGCCTGCTCACCGATGCAACGGTCACGCAGCAGAGCTTGCCGGAATTGGTGAACATCGTTTTCAACAAAGGCACCCCGAAGGAGCAACAGCGTCTGTTGCAGACCATGACCAAACTGGAAGATGCGAAGGTGCAGCCCGTTTTGCAGGGCCTGTTGGTATTGTTCCAAGGCGGGAAATTGTCGCCTAATTTGAGTTTGGAACTGAAAGAAGCCATTGATTCGTCTGGCTCCGCCAATTTGGTGGCTATGTTCGATGCTTCCTATAAAAAAGATGACCCATTGGCCAAATACACTGCCGCACTGGAAGGTGGCGATGGCGGCAGCGGTTACGGCATTTTCAACTGGAACTCCAAGGCGCAGTGTGTTCGCTGCCACAAAGTGGACGGCAATGGCGGCGAGGTCGGCCCCGATTTGACGCATATCGGCAAGACGCTCACCCGTGAGCAAATCCTGCAAGCAATAGTGGACCCCAGCGCCCGCTTGGCCCCCGGTTTTGGCAATGTGGTGCTGAAATTGAAAGACGGGCAAGAGGTTTTCGGCAGCCTGATGAAGGAGTCGGACAAAGAACTGACCTTGAAGACGAACAATGCCGAGCCGCTCGTCGTGGAGGTTTCCCGCATTGAGAAGCGGGAAAACCTGCCCTCCGGCATGCCGCCCATGGGCGAAACGCTGACGATGCGGGAGATTCGGGATTTGGTGGAATATTTGGTGGGCAAGAAATAGCGCATTTTCGCAACTCATATAATCGTAAAAGCCCTGCTCGGATGCATCCGGCAGGGCTTTTTACCATCTGATTCTCACTAATTTCTTAATATTCTGAAAGCTCGATTACAGAACCGCAGGCAGAATCACTTTGTCCAATACGTGGATAACGCCGTTGGTAGCCTGCACATCGGTCAGCACCACCTTGGCCACGTTGCCACCAGCATCCGTGATGGTTACGTTGCTGCCACTGATGGTCACCGTGAAGTTCTCGCCGTTGACCGTTTTCACGGACATTCCGTCGGTCAAGTCGCCAGCTACTACGTTGCCAGCCACTACGTGGTAGGTTAGTACCTTCGCCAATTGGTCGGCATTCAAGGTTGCAGCAACAGCTGAAATTTCATCAAAAGCACTGTTCAATGGTGCGAAGACGGTGAACGGGCCATCGCCACTT
>JADLHE010000426.1 GCA_020848965.1 Saprospiraceae bacterium | reverse complement strand
GGTGGATATTATTGGTCTTGAAGATTTCATCAACCCGCTGCATGGTGTCGTCCGGATGAACGAAGAAAACCTCACGGGTCATGATATTGGCGATGGTGGTGGTTCGGTCAAACATGATCGGTGCTTTAAATGGTGGACGGTGGACGGTGGACGGTAGTCGGGGCTGCCATTTACCGTTCTTCAAACTCCTCGATGCCTACCTCTTCGCCCAATGGCGATGCGAAGCAATGCGCCAAGAGGTCGTGAGATGTAACAATGCCTACCAACTGGCCTTCCTCCACGATGGGGAGTGCGTGGAATTTATTGGCCAAGAAAATATCTGCCGCCAAGCCGATGGTATCGTCAGGGCTGAGCTGTAGCGGGTACTTCGTCATGATGTCCTCTGCACACAAGTGCTGGAAATGGGACTTGGTGCTGGCGGCTTTGGTCGCTTCTATGGAAAGCACGTAGGCCACTTTGTAGAAATCTTCCCGGCTGATGATGCCGATCAGCTCGCCCTTCTGTCCCGTGACCGGCAAGTGGTGAAAGCTGTTCTTCGCAAACATTTCCCGCAAGCTGTTGAGGCTTGCATCTGCTTGCACGGTGACCGGATTGGTGGTCATTATCCCTTGTACGGTGATATTCGGGTTCATACACTTAGGTTTTATTTGTGAATATTGCTTTGAGGCGTTCTCGTTCCGCAATTTCGCAACGAGAACACCCCTGATTTTCCTTGTTGAAGGCAAAAAAAAACCGGAAGCCACCTTGCGGCCGGCCTCCGGGATACACCTCTCACATTGAAGAATGAGCTTTTAAGCCGGAGTCAAGAAACCTTGACTAATCTAGCCGGTTCTTCTTTCTCAACTTTTATTTTAGGTACGTTCAATTTCAAAATGCCGTCTCTGTTGTAAACATGGTTAAAGGGCTTGGAACAGGGCAATGCTGCCAACACTCAGGCCAACGGTTTTTGGTGAATTCATTCTCATGGGCTTCTCAAGTAGGTGACCCAAGCCCGGCCTTATTGCAGTGACCCAAACCCAGTTTTTACAATCTCTTCTGATTATGGTAGCAAAGGTATGGTTCATGTTTCCGGCAGGAAATGACATCTGTCACCCCTCCTTGCTGCACTTTATCAATTGAGTTGATTATTGTTTTTCAACTTGCGAAAACTGGTCTTACGGCCGCTCCATAGGTACTACTCATTCATTTCCTTCAACAATTCTGCGGCCAGTTTCATGAAATCACGCTCCGTCACCAGTCCCGCCAATTTATTGCCATGCACCACAGGCAAGCAGCCGAGGTGAGTGGATTTTAGCAGTTCGATGGCCTCGCTGGTCTTGGTTTGTGGCGAAACGGTGGTGAGGTTCCGCTCCATCACCTCCCGAACCGGGGTAGCGTTGCCATCCACGTGCAGGTTGCTGTAATAGAGCATGACGAGCCTGCACGTAATCAACCCCGTCAGTTCCCCTTCGCTGTTCTCGACGGGTATGTGCCGGATATTGCGCCAGTACATCATATTGGCGGCGAGTTGCACGGGGTCGTCCTCGCTGACGGTAATGAGGTCGGTCTTCATAATCTGTTCGATGGTCCAATAGCGGTTTTTCCAACTGCCAGCCTCTGTTTTGCTCGGCAAATCCCAGGTATGCACCGGGCTGCCCTCTTGCTGCCGCCTCGACATGCCTGCGGTGATGGCCACCAACGCCTCATCGCTGCCCACCTCCTTGCTCAGTTGCTTGAACCCATCCAAGGCCCATTGCGAGCCAGTTTTGCCCGTTTTCACCCGCTCCTCGATGATGTCCAGCAGTCGGTCGGCGTCAGTCGGGTCAATCTCCGCCTTGGCCAGTCCCTCCCTTGCTATCGGCAACAATTCCTTGAGAATCAATTCATCAGAGCGGATTTGCTTGTCGCTGCCCGCCCAGTAAAAATTGGCACCCAAGCCTTGCCTTGCGGCATAGAGGAAGTTCCGCTTCGCAACATCGAACTCCATGCGCTGGTCAATATGGGCGTACTCCACTGGCATCCCCTTCATCATGCCCAACCAAAAAGCGGCATTGGCCACTTCGTCAATAATGGTCGGCCCGGCGGGCAATACCCGGTTCTCGATGCGCAGGTGGGGTTTGCCATCCGTGATGCCATAGCAGGCCCGGTTCCAGTTATAGACCGTGCCATTGTGTACGCTGAGGTGGTAAAGGTTCGGCACGCCGCCTGCTTCAAGCACGGCTTGTGCATCCTCGTGGCGGGTGGAAGCGAAGATGGGGCGGTGGCGGGTGGCGTTTTCACGATAGAGGTCGAGTACCGAGTCCTTCACCCAGCGGGTGCCGAAATCAACCCTTGGTGCCCGTTCCCGGTACTTGTCGGCGGGGCTGCGCACGTCGGTTGACTGCTGGAAAAGGGCGATTCGGGTCTCCCGCCAAAGCCGTTTGCCAAGGAAAAGTGGTGAATTGGTGGCGCAGGCCATGAGCGGCGCCGTCACTGCCAACGACCAGTTGTATGCTGCCACAAAATCATCGGGCGCAAGCTGGTAGTGTACCTGAAAACTGGTGTTGCTGCTTTCGTAAAAGGAGTTTTCGGCCCGGTCAATCCATTCGTCCTTGCCCGCTATCCTGAACTCGAAATGCTCGCCCCGCATGGCATGAAGGGCGTCTATCAAATAGCGGTAGCGGGGCAGTGGCGTGATGTTTTTCAGGTCGAGGTCGCTCTGGTGGAGCGTTGGCAGAATGCCGACCAATAATAGGTGCGCCTTTAGGAGCTTGGCCTTTTTCTCGCCTTTCACCAGCAGCCGCCAAAGGCTGCGCTCCAATTGCGAGAAACAGTCACCCTTAAAGGTCAGAGGGTCGAGGTTCACCTCCATGTTGAACTGTGCAAACTCCGTGGTGAAGCGCTCGTCGTTGATTTCTTCCAAGAGCTGCACCAGAATGGGGGCAGGCTTCCAGTCCAAGCCCACGAGGGAGATTTCCTGCTCTGCCCCGATGCGCTGCACGTCAGTTTCGAACATGCCCCGCTTGAGCATCGTTTCCAATGCTTGCAAGTCTTGCAGGAGGTGGGCAGTGGCTTGCAGGCGCTGTTCCTTGTCCTTGATGATGGCGACTTTTTCCGCTCCCATGGGTGGTGTGGGATTTGCCCAAAAGCCCAATTAGCTGGATTAGGAACAACGGACAGCTATTCTGTATTACCTATTCTTGAGCCTTTGAATAATGGAGATGATAATTCGCATCAAAAATGAGCGGAATGGCCGCCAACGCTGCTGATTAACAGCAAGTGAAAATGGTGAGTTTTATCAGCCGTTTAGGCGTATTTCTCCAACACCCCCTTCAATTGCGGACCGGAAATCATGCCCACGTGGCGCCAAGCCTCTTTGCCTTTTTTGAACAAAACGAAGGTCGGCACCCCTTGGATGCCCATATTGCCAGCACAGGCTTGGTTGCGGTCAATGTCCACTTTTACGATAGTGGCATTTTCGCCCATCTGCTTTTTCACGTCTTCCAGCACCGGGGCCATCATTCGGCAAGGGCCGCACCAAGAAGCAGTGAAGTCAATCAGCACAGGTTTTTCGCCTTCGAGCAATTCTTTGAAACTTACTTTGTTTTCCATGTTGAAACAATGTGATGGTTATTCAAAACGAAGCATATTCCGTTGACCCACTAAAAAAGAGCGCCAATTAAGGCGCTCTGACAATTTATTTAATCACCCGAAATATGAATCTCTCTATTTTCTTTTTGCACTACAAAAAAACACCCTAATCCCTGTGTAGTTGGTGACAATGCTCACCCAAAGGCATGATGATGTGCATGCTGGGCCGCATCAACGCAAAAAGGGCCTTCCAGCACACCGCTGGAAAGCCCTTTTGGTTCAAAACGAGTGCGTTTCACTTTGTAGCCATCACAATATATTGGTAGTCCAAGGCGCAGTCATCCGATTGTATTTTGCTGAATCCGGCGGCATCTAATTCGTTTTCCACTTCATACAGTTCCATGCGCACATCGGCGGTAGGGTATTTGATGGGCATCCGCTTCTTTTTGAAATCCACGATGATGACCTGACCGCCAGTTGGCAGCATATTGAGCAGGTTTTTCAGGTAGGCCACCCGGTCCTGTATATAAATATAGGTGTTCACCACCAGCACGATGTCAGCCTCGTTGGGCTTCAGCTTGGGGTCGTCGGGCTGGCCGAGGCGGGTCTCAAAACGCCCTTGGTACTCCGGTTTCAGTTCCACCCGTTTGATACTGTCCATAAAATGGATGAAACGGGGGTCAATGTCCACGGCGATGACCTTCTTGGCCTGCTGCGCCAACCGGCGGGAGAAGAACCCCGAACCGGCCCCTATGTCGGCCACGGTCTTGCTGCTCAGGTCACCCATTTTGCCGATGACCACCTCCGGTTTTTGCCACACGTCACGGCCCGGTGGGTCGTACTGCTTTAGGAGGTTCTGGAGGCTGGCACTGTCGCCCGAAGCGCCATTGGCTTCATTTTTAGTGGTGTCGGGCTTGGGCGCTTTGGTGTTTTGCTCCGCAATGGGGTCTTCGTTCCGGCAGCCGGGGAGCAAGAACAATAAGACCAAAAGCAATGGTGTGAGGTGGATGTTGATTTTCATTTTGAAAAAAGCGGTGAACCTTGTTCGCCAGAACAGACAGGCGAAGATAAGCGGGCTTCGGAGATTTGTGGTTGGAATCAATTCAAAATCCATTTATCCCTTTTTGCGTAGCAAACGACCGCACCGGAAATTTCGTTCGCAAAATAATTATCGAAAAACACACGGAAAAACCAAATGATTAAACATACCTTTGCACCGATTTTGAAAACACTCCGAACAAAACACTGATTGGGGTTGTTTTCGACCTGATTTTTTAACCGTTTAAAAAGTTTGGACGGTATTTGAAGGTGAAGAAGAAAAGAGAGCCTGCGGGCGCCTCTTTATTGCGAGTAATTTGGCTGCCAAGAGATTGATATTCAGCGTGTTAGTCCGCCTCCACACTCGCCCATCGCCAGCCTACTGCGAGTATGCCGGGACTAGTTAGCCTTCACGCACGTCTGAATTTTCGGGTACAAAGTTGAGTTCCAGTTTCCAGCCACGCACGGCCCCCATTCGGCCAGTGTGCGCCTTGGTTTGGTTGCTTCGCAACGGGCTTATAGTCCCTTGGCAAGTAGCCTCCAAATGCAAATTGGGAAGCAATCCGCCCGTTTTTAAACAACAATCTTTTTTTTCAAAAATGGATTCCATCCAAACTTTTGCGGACCTCGGCCTCAGCGCCGATATCCTCAGCGGCCTTATCAAAAAAGGCTTCGTAAGCCCCACGCCCATCCAGGCACAAACCATCCCATTGCTGCTGAGCGGCGAGCGTGACATCATCGGTCAGGCGCAGACAGGAACGGGCAAAACCGCTGCTTTCGGCCTGCCCATCATCGAGCGCATCACGCCCGGCCTTCGCAAGGTACAGGCCATCGTACTGGCCCCTACCCGTGAATTGGCCAACCAAGTCTGCGAAGAACTCGACAGCCTCAGGGGCACCCGCAACATCAGCATCCTGCCCGTGTACGGCGGCCAAGGTATGGCCACGCAGCTCAAAGCCCTCAAGCAGGGCGTTGACATCGTGGTGGCGACACCCGGCCGTGCCATTGACCACATAGAGCGCAAGACCCTAAAGCTGAACGACGTGAAGTTCGTGGTGCTGGACGAAGCCGACGAAATGCTCAACATGGGCTTTGTCGAAGACATCGAGCACATCCTCACGCACGTACCAGAGCAGCGCCGGATGCTGCTCTTCTCCGCTACCATGCCCGGCCCCATCCTCAAGCTCGCCCAGAAATTCATGGGTGAGTACGATGAAGTGAAAGTTGCTACAAAGCAGCAATCGGCTACTACTGTCGAACAGGTTTTCTACGAAATTTATGAAAAAGACAAGCTGCGTGCGCTCCACCGCCTTATCGAAACAGAGACGGAGTTTTACGCACTGGTCTTCTGCCGCACCCGCATGGGTGCTGACCGCCTTGCTGGCAAGCTCACCGAAATCGGCTACGATGTGGAAGCACTGCACGGCGATGTGACGCAGGTTCAACGGGAGCGCATACTGGCCAAGTTCAAGAGCGGCCATGCGACCATCCTAGTGGCGACCGACGTGGCGGCCCGTGGCATTGACATCAACAACCTCTCGCACGTCATCAACTTCGACATGCCGGACAGCCCAGAAGCTTACGTTCACCGCATTGGCCGTACGGGCCGTGCTGGCAAGACGGGCAAGGCCATCAGCTTTGTGGCACCGGGCGAGTGGCGCAAGCTGCAAATGGTGCAACAGGTGACAAGGGCCGATATTAAGCGGGGCCAGTTGCCTTGGGGCCAAGAGGTGATAGAATTGAAGCGCAACTCCATGAAGGAGCGGGTGTTTGCCGCTGCCGAAGGCGAGATTATGCAGGAATTCTACGACCTCGCCGCCGATATTCTGAACTCAGGCAAGCCCAAACAGTTGCTTGCATCGCTGCTGCAAATGCATTTTGGTGGCAATTTGAATGTGAACGCCTACCCCGAAATCAGGGAGCCGGAACGTTCAGGCTTCAAAGGAAGCAGGCACAGCTTGGAGCGCCACGGCGGGCCAAGGCCCTCCACATCGGCATCAGGTCGCAGCGAAAAAGGCGGGTATTTTGACCGCAAGGAAAGGCCATCGTCCAATGGAAAGTTCAGCGGCAAGCCGTTTTTCAAGAAGAAGAAATTTGCCCAATAAGATGATACTAGGTTAGCTAAGCAAGCGGCTCACCCAAAGCATTTCGGTGCTTGGTGAGCCGCTTTTTTTTGCCCCAGTTTTCAGAACGACCGATATTTCATATCCAACAGCAGGTTGGCCCCCGCCTCCGAGAACCGCTGCGTGGCGTTGTCCCAATGCAGCGTCTCATCCGGGAAACGATTGGCCACCACGCCCAGCAGGATGGACTCTGTGAGCCGGGCGGCGTAGCTGAATGGCGCACTGGTCTGCGTCTTGCCGAGGCAAGCATCCACAAACTGGTGGTAGTGGTCCACCGCCTCCAGTTCCGGGAACTTGAACTCCTCAAACTTGCCGTTCACGATGAGCTTCGGGTAGCCGATATGCGGCAGCAACAACCTGCCTTTTTCCCCCACAAACATAGCGCCTTGGTCGGGGCGCTTTTCGCCTTTAGGCATCTTCAGTTCCTTGTGTTTTTTAGGCGCTTTCGGGCCATCGTACCAAACCCATTTTAGGGTGTTGGCGGTGTATTGCGTACCGGGAAACTCGTAGGTGACCACGTTGTGCTCTGGGTGCGCAAAGCCGTTTGGCTTCCTACACTGGGTCATTATCGTTTTTGGTACGTCGAGTTGCAGGGCCGTGTAAGGCGTGTCGAAAATATGGACGCCCATGTCGCCGAGGGTACCGCAGCCATAGTCTAGCAGTTTGCGCCACTGGCCGGGGTGGTAGATTTTCTCCTTGTACGGCCTTTCGGGTGAGGTGCCGAGCCAGAGGTTCCAGTCCAAGGTGGACGGCACAGGGTCACTGCCCGTGGGTACCGGGCCATCGTAGCCCCAGTTTTTGTTCGACCAAGCCCGCACGGTATGCACCTTGCCGATGAGGCCCGACTGAATCAGCTGCGCCGTGCCCCGGTACTCTTTCCAAGAATGGATTTGGATGCCCATCTGCGTCACCAGCTTTTTGTCCTCCGCCATTTTGCGCATGGCCCTCGCCTCGGTGACGTGGTGGGTGAGCGGCTTTTGGCAATAAACGGGCTTGCCCATTTCCATGGCCATGATGGAGGCCGGGGCGTGGGTATGGTCGGGCGTGGAGACGATGACGGCGTCAATGGCCTTGCCCATTTCCGCAAACAGCTTGCGGTAATCCTTATAGACTTTGGCGTTTGGATACAGTTTTTGCGCAGCCGCCAAATTGTTCGAGTCCACGTCGCAGAGGGCCGTCACCTCCACCATGCTATGCGAGGCAATGGATTTGAGGTCTTCGGCCCCCATGCCGCCCACGCCGATATGGGCGGTACGCAGCTTGGCATTTTTGGTGATGGCCCAAACGGAGGAGGGAAGGAGGGTAACGCCGGCAAATACGGAGGCGTTTTTAAGAAAGTCTCTTCTTTTCATGTTTCATTAAGTTTTGATGCTGAAAACTGGCGTGTAAAATAGGCACAAAATTGATTTTCCGACCATCTCCAATTTTCCTCGACTTCCCTCAAAGTGGCTCGTGCAGAAATCTCGCTTTTTTTCATCCTCAATTAAACCAAAATCAATCTCGAAAGTCGGAGCCTCGGAATACACCTGTACCTTATTTATGGCCATAAGATTTTATTTACTTGCGGCAAGTCTTTTGCTCTGCAATGCTGCTGTTCATTCCCAAAACTTCGACATCATCCTCGGCAGGCCCACCGACCAGTCGGTGACGGTCAGCGCCCTGTTCAGTCAAGTGGTACAAGTGAAATTTGAGTACGGCACATCGCCTGCAAGCCTCTCCCAGAGCACAGCGACCATCACCAGCCAGCCGGAAACGCCCGTGGTTCTTGACTTACAGCCGCTCCTGCCCAATACCCGCTACTATTACCGGGCGACCTATAAAACACCCAACGCCGCCAATTTCCAGTTCGGTGAAACCCACAGTTTCCACACACAGCGGGTGCCAGGTTCCTCTTTTATCTTTACCATCGAAGCCGACGAGCATTTGTACGATAAAAAAGGCGTGCTCAACCTCTACAAAATCTGCCTGCAAAATCAGGCAAAAGACAGCGCCGATCTCATGTTTTCGCTCGGCGACACCTTCGGCGACGACCACACGCCCCTCGAAACCACCAGCGACGATATGCGGCAACTCCACCTCGACTACCGCCAACTACTCGGCGCCGTTTGCCATTCCATGCCCTTCTTTTTTTGCCTCGGCAACCACGAAGGCGAAAGCGGCTACTGGCTCGACCAAACCCCGCCGGAGAACATCGCCGTGTATGGCACCCAATGGCGCAAGTTTTACTACCCGAACCCCTTTCCCAATGATTTTTACAGCGGCAACATGACCGAAGAGCCTTGGGGCATCGGGCAGCCGGAGAACTACTATGCCTTCACCTGGGGCGATGCGCTCTTCGTGGTGCTTGACGTGTACCGGGACTGCGACGTGGACGAAAAGCCCCAAAAATGGGACTGGACGCTCGGCGAAACGCAGTACAACTGGCTGAAAACCAGCCTCGAAACCAGCACAGCGGCGCATAAATTCGTCTTCGCCCACCATACCCGTGGGCAAGGCCGGGGCGGCGTCGTAACAGCCTCCGGCTTTGAATGGGGCGGCATGGACGGCAACCAGTACAAGTTCGACCAGTATCGGCCCGGTTGGGCGATGCCTATCCACCAGCTCATGGTCGCCAACGGGGTGGACATCTTCTTCCAGGGGCACGACCACCTCTTTGCCAAGGAAGAATTGGACGGACTGGTCTATCAGGAAGTGCCCATGCCCAGCGACTCGACCTACGAAATCGTCATGCTCGCCAACGCCGACGCCTACCTCAGCGACACGCTCGATGGCTCCGGGCACCTTCGGGTGAGCGTCAACCCCGATTGCGTGACGGTGGACTACGTGGCGGCCTACCTCCCCGCCGATACCTCCGCCACACAACAGAATGGGCAGGTGCGCTTCTCGTACACCGTGGGCGATTGCATGGCCTCGGCAGCAAGCGAAGCGAAGGCGGAAAGTCCTTTTTACAGCCTATCCCCGAACCCGACAAAAGGAAAATTCACGGTAAAGGCAAGCCTCGTTGCAGCACATGACCGAAAGGTAGAGGTGGTCAATTTGCAGGGGCAGGCAGTGATGTCGGGGGTGCTAGAAGCGGGGTTGACAGATTTAACGATGAATTTAGACGCTATTCAAGACGGGATTTATTTCGTCCGAATTGCCGATAGCAACACCTTGACAGCATTGAAGATGGTCATTTTAAAATAACAACCATGCTGAAAAAAAACGCACTTACGACACTCCTCGCAGTCGCCTTCGTCGCCACTGCTTATTGCCACGACCCCGCCACCAGCCACGCCCCGCTGCGGGAATGGCATTTAAAAGACAGCCCACAGCTCCACGCTTCATTTTTGTTGCTAAAAAACGACACGGTGCTGTTGGAGGCTGAAAATCAAACAGTTGTAAAAGCGCCGCTCGCCGATTTTTCCAAGGAAGACCAAGCTTTTGTTTTGGGAAAAACGGCTAAAATCGAGCGCCTGAACCAAGGCGGAGGCGCACGTTTATTAAACTTGGAAAGTTTTGTAAACGTCGGCGCATTGCTTGCCCTCGTCGCCCTCGCAGGCTTTCTTTTTTTGAAAAAATGCCAAAAATGGTCGCTGGCGGTGGGCAGTGCGGCCCTGCTACTTGCCTTCAAGCCTACCATACTCGGCACCGACCCGCTCTTTGTGGACAGCGCCTTCCAGCCCTTCAAGGAGCATTTGGCGACGCACTGGGACGACACTTGGTTCTATGTTGAATCGAACGGCATCCCGACCACCCACTCCATGATGACGGGCATCGTGAAATGGCAGCAGCAGGTGCCGCTTCCGCAATGCTACACTGGCTCGAACGCTTGGCAGATACCGCTCAACCCCGTGCTGGCGGATACGCCCGTACCCGTCAATTCCGAGCATTTCCTGCGGGGCGCCGTCGCCCTTGCCGCCAATGGGGTGCCCATTTTCAACCCGCACACCAACACGGGCGTGGACGCCCTCGTGGACGGGCAACTCGACCAATGGGGCGGCCACAGCGGTCGGGCCGACGACTACCACTACCACATTGCTCCGCTGTTTTTGGATACACAAACCGTTGATATTCTGCCAATTGCGTTCGCCCTCGACGGCTTTGCCGTCTATGCCGGACTCGAACCCGACGGCTCGCCCATGCTCCCCCTCGACGAGAACCACGGGCATTTCGACGCCGCCGGAACCTACCACTACCACGGCACACCGGAAGCCCCGTACATGATTGGCCGGATGGTCGGGAAAGTAACCGAGGACGCCGACCTGCAAATCATCCCGCAATCAAAAGCCCAGCCGGTGCGCCCCTCATTGACCCCACTCAGCGGCGCTATCATCACCGACTTTCAGCCGAACGGCACGGGGAACGGGTATATCCTCACCTACACCCGAAACGGACAGACCTACCAAGTGGATTACAGTTGGACACCGGTCGGCGTTTACACCTACAACTTCATCTCCCCCAGCGGCACGACGACCGAGGTGTACAACGGTCACTTGCCCTGCGAGGTGATGACCGCAGCCGACGAAGCTGGGCAGCCAGCGGTGGAAGTAGTGCTTTATCCGAATCCGAGTTCGGGGCGTATTTCGTTAAAGGTCAACGGATTGATTGCTTCGGAAGTGAAGGGTGTAGCAGTGTTTGATTTACAAGGAAAATTGGTGGCTACTTCGCAGCAAGTGGAAGCACTTCACAACTTGGCAAAGGGAGTTTATCTGGTAAAAATCATTTTTGAGAAAGGCGAAATCAGCCGCAAAATCATCGTTCAATGAGACCGTTTAAAAAGCAGTTTACTGCGGCAATATTCATTTTGGCATTTGCGACTTGCTTACCTGCCCAAACCCCAAAATCCATGCTCCGCCTCCCCGACTCCGGCCAGACGGCGAGCTTCACCGACACCTTCGGCGAGGACTCGGACTACACGCAGCACCCGCCGTTTTTCCAAATCAACGGAAACGGCACGGTCACGGATACCGTCACGGGGCTGCTGTGGCAGCAGGTGGATGGCGGCGAAATGACTTACGAATCCGCCCAAGCCTATTGCGATACGCTGAGCCTCGCCGGCTTCACCGACTGGCGCTTGCCAACGGCACAGGAGGCATTTTCCATCCTAAACCACGGCCTGAACAACCCAGCAATGGACGTGGCTGCCTTCCCCGACACCGACGCCGAATACTGGTGGACGGGCGAACAGCAGTTCAACAATGCCAATAAAATCTGGGTAACGAACGCTGGCGGCGGCATCGGTAACCACCTGAAAACGGAGACCATCAGTGCGGGCGGCACGAAGCGATTCCATGTGCGGGCAGTGCGGGAGATGCAGGCCGTGCCACAGCCACCAGCCCATTTCACCACCCTTGATAGCATAGTTTTGGATAATTTCACCGGGCTGGAATGGCAGCATTTCGCCGCCGCCGACTCAATGGGTTGGGAGGAGGCGCTCGTTTTCGCAGAGGGCCTGACGCAGCAAGGCAAGAGCGATTGGCGGCTGCCAAACGTGAAGGAACTGGAATCCATCAACGACGAAACCACCAGCCAACCTTCCATCAATACCAGTATTTTCGAGGGCATTGTGGCAAAAAAGTACTGGACTTCCACAACGCTGAACAACCAACCGACCAAGGCTTGGTTCATGGACGCCCGCTTCGGCGTGGTGAGCTACGACCTGAAAACTGCCAAAAACCTGCTGCTCTGCGTGCGGGGAGGCACTGAAGCACCGCCACTGCCAAGTGCCATACTGCAACACGCCGAAATCCTTGGAAGGCCGACCGACCACAGCATCACGGTGCAGGCTTTTTTCTACGAAAACGTGGAGGTGAGTGTAGGTTACGGCGTTTCCAGCGGCAATTTGACCCAGCAAACGCCTTGGCAGCCGATTGCCGCAGGCGACCCCGCCGAAGTGGTGCTGGAGAACCTCGCCGCCGATACCCGCTATTTTTACCAATTTGCCTACCGCTTGCCGGGGCCGGGTGCGATGTTTTACCAGCCGGAACGGACCTTCCACACGCAGCGCCCGGCGGGCAGCAGTTTCAGTTTTGTGATACAAGCCGACCCGCACCTCGACGAGATGTCGGACACGGCGCTGTACCGCCTTTGCCTACAAAACCAACTCGCCGATGCGCCGGACTTCATGGTGGACCTCGGCGATGTGCTGATGTCGGACAAACTGAAGAACGCCCAAAACCAAATCACCCACGACACGGTGACCTACCGGGCACACTATATGCGGTCTTATTACGAGACCGCTAGCCACTCGGTGCCGCTGTTCATGGTGCTGGGCAACCACGAGGGCGAGGCAGGCTGGCAACTGAACGGAACGGTGAACAACGTGGCGGTTTACGACGCCCTCGACCGAAAAAAATACTTCCTGAACCCAGCACCCGATGGTTTTTACACGGGCGACGAAACCGACAACCCCTTCGTCGGGCAGCGGGAGAGCTACTATGCCTGGGAGTGGGGCGATGCGCTTTTCGTGGTGCTCGACCCCTATTGGTACACAAGTCCCAAGCCCGATTCGCTCACGGGCTGGCGCTGGACTTTGGGCAAAACGCAGTACGATTGGCTGCGGGCGACGCTGGAAGGCAGCTCCGCAAAATTCAAGTTCGTGTTCTCCCACCAGCTCGTCGGTGGCGACCCGCTGGGGCGGGGCGGCATCGAGTTCGCCGACCGCTACGAATGGGGCGGCCAAAACCTCGACGGCTCGGACGGCTGGGCCGTCAACCGCCCCGGCTGGTACAAGCCCATTAAGGAAATATTGAAAGAAAACCGGGTGACGGCGTTCTTCCACGGCCACGACCATTTCTTTGCGAAGCAAGAGAAGGATTGCCTTATTTACCAAGAATGCCCGCAGCCGAGCCTGCCCAATTTCCAAAATGCCAACCAAGCTGACGACTACGGCTACTTCGCCGGGCAAATTTTGCCCAACGCCGGGCACCTGCGGATCACCGTTTCGCCGGACGGCGTGAAGACCGAGTACGTGCGGGCCTATTTGCCGCAAAACGAGACTGCCACCCGCCACAACCGGGACGTGTCCGCCACGTATTTTATCGGTGAAACGAACTGCTACGACTCTCTCTCGACGGGTGCTCCCGTCATTTGGAACGCCAATTATTCCGACGAACTGATTTACCCGAACCCCTCCGCTGGCGAGGTGAAAATCGAGTTCTCGCTGGCGCAGGCGGAGCGGCTCGACCTTGGCGTTTTCGATGAAAAAGGGGCGCTGGTACGGCGCTTGGTGGCAGGCAGTTTGGTGCCAGCCGGGAAATTCCAAATCGTTTGGGACGGCAGAAACGGGAGCGGGGCAGCAGTGCCGGGCGGCCTTTATTTCTATAAAATCAGGGGAGAAAACAGTGAGATGGCGACTGGAAAACTGGTTTTGATGCGGTAGTTTGTAGGCAAAACCGAGGCCACTGCCATGGCTTACCTCGCCGTCAAGCCTTGTCGGAAATGAAAAATGGGCAATCGGGTTGCATCTTTGCCCATTCAAATAATGTATGTCCAATTTCGAGGCGATTTACAACGAACACCAGCACCTCGTCTTCAACCTCTGCCTTCATTACCTGCAAAACAGGCAGGAGGCCGAGGAGGCGGCACAGGATGTTTTTGTGAAAATACACGCCAAACTGGGCGGTTTCGAGGGCAAGTCAAGCCTGAAGACCTGGGTCTATCGCATAG